>NZ_JBHFMW010000026.1:0-21291 GCF_041929505.1 Aeromonas sp. MdU4
CCATGCCGCGATGCAGCCGGTTGAGGCTAGCGGCAAAGTTGGCTTGCTGCAGATCGGTGCGCACCAGCAAGGTGCCATCGACATAGCTGGCGGCGACGCTCTGGCTCAGGGTGACGCCGCGCATCTCCCATTTGGCGGGCAGGGTGAGTGGGCCGTTCGGGGTGGGCAGGGTCTGGGCCGGGGTGATCATGGTTCGCCCGTCGACAAAGGTATCGGGATAGTGCTGTTGCAGCAGGCTTGTCAGCTGCTCCGGGCTGGCGAGCGGCGCCTCCAGTACTATCTCTTCGCTCGATTTATCGGTGTGGGGGCCGGGAATGGGCAACACGGCACGGTGTTGCAGCCAGAGACCGGTGATGCCGTACATCAGCATCAGGGCGAGGGTAAAAAAACCGGCCCAAGCGTGGAGGCGGCGTACCCATTTGTTGTTGTGAAGGGGGACTCTTCTGCGTTTCATCGTGGCTGCTTCATAAAAATTGGCCAGCAAGGGCTGGCCAGTGGGGTTGGTTGTCTCAGGGATCAGAAGCGGTAGGTACCGGTCAGGCTCAGCTGACGGGGTGTGCCCGGCATGATTTGTGTGGCACCCGTGGCGCTGATGAAGTACTCGTGGTCGGTCAGGTTCTCCGCGCTCAGCTCGGCTTCCCACTGCTGCCAGCGATAACCGGCGCGGGCATCGAAACGGGCGTAACCGGGCAGTGTGGTGGTATTGGCGTTGTCGGCGAAGCGATCGCCCACCGCCGTCACGCCGGTTTCACCGAACCAGCCCCGCTCGCCGCTCTTGTAGCCGAGATAGAACTGGCCATTCTGGCGGGAGACGTTCATCGGGCGCTTGCCCTGCAGATCCGCATCCGCCTTGACCTGTTCGGCATCCTGAATGGCGAATCCGCCACGCAGGTAGAACTCGTCGGTCAGCTCGGCGCGGGCGCTCAGCTCGAGCCCATCGGTGCGCTGCAGGCCGGTGAGGATCACCTTGGTGGGATCCAGAGGATCCTTGCTGCGTTTGTTGTACATCTCCAGTCGATAGAGGGAGAGGGTGGTCGCCAGCTTGCCGTTCAGCCAGTCACTCTTTACGCCACCTTCGTAGAGGCGGGTGTGCTGGGGTTCCAGCCCGTTATTCTTGTCACCCGGCGTGATGCCGATCAGCTCGCCGCCCACCGGAGTGAAGGTCTTGCTGTAGGAGGTGTAGAAGGCGTGATCCTCGAGGGGATTCCACACCAGACCGAGGCGCGGGCTCAGGCTGTTGACCGAGATGCTCTCCTCCTTGTTGAGATCGTAGCGGCGACTGGTGACAGTGAAGTCGTCACGGCGCAGCCCGCCTACCAGATGCCAGTCACCCAGGCTGAGCTGATCCTGCAGATAGAGGCCATTGCCGCGCACCTTGTGTTTGGCGTCGCTGGAGAGCTTCATGGCGCCATTGTAGGTAGGCAGTGAGCCCAGATCGTAGAGGTTGCCGGACGGGATGGCGGTGGCGTTCTGGTAGAGCTTGGGTGTGCGTTCCTGCCAGTTTTGCTCGAAGCCGACCAGCAGGCGATGCTCCACCGGTCCGGTTTGCAGCAGACCTTCGGCTTCGGTGTTGCTGATCAGGCTCTTCGCTTGCAGATCCTGTTGCCAGCGGGAGCGGGTCACCTGATCCCCTTTGACGCTGGTGACATAGGTGTTGTCAAACTGGCTGTCGAGGGTGGAATAACCGAGCTGCTGGCGCAATTGCCACTGGTCGTTGATGTCCCAGGAGAGGCGGGAGCGGGTGGATTGCGCCACGTCATCGATGAAGTCGCGGCTGGTATCGCTGTAAACATACTCCCGCGGCACATCGGCCGGGCGACCATTGACCCCGGGAATGCCGCGATCCGGGGTGCGGTCATGCTCGTTGCGCTCGTACTGCACCAGCCAGTTGAGGTTGTCGCTGATCTCCCAGTTGGCGGAGGGCGCCAGCAGGGTGCGTTTGCTCTTCACACCGTTGCGGAAGCTATCTTTATCCTCTTGCGCCATGTTGAGGCGTAGCTGCACCTGTTCGCTCGCCTCGCCACTGAGGTCGGCGGCCAGCCGCTGGCTGTCAAAACTGCCGACTCGCGCGGTGACGCTGGACTCCTGCCCTTGCTGCGGCGTTTTGCTGACCCGGTTGACGATGCCCCCCGTGCTGCCGCGGCCGTACAACACCGCTGCCGGTCCTTTCAACACCTCAACCCGTTCGATGTTGCCAAGATCCCGGGTGTACTGCATGTCATCGCGGAACCCGTCGAGATAGAAGTCATTGCTGGCGCTGAAGCCGCGGATATTGACCCCGTCGAAGCGGGTATCACCGCTGGCATTGACCCCGGGAATGCCGCTCAGGGCTTCACTCAGCGTCGGTTGGCCGAAGGCGGTCAGCTCGCTGACCTTGACGCTGTCGATGGTCTGGGGAACCAGTTTAGCTGGCGTATTGGTACGGGTGGCGGTGGCAACTTCCTGATGTTGGGAGCGTTTGCCAACCACAGTCATGGTTTCATCGGCGGCCTGGGCAGTGAAGCCAGTGCTCAGCAGTGCCAGCGAGACCAGCGTTCTGCGAAAGTGAGGGTGCTGCATATTCAATGTTGACTCTTTGGATGTCGACCTGACGGCTCGATCATATTGATTTAATTATAATTAGCCTGACCCGCCAAAGCGGGATGCCAATGATATTGATTTTCATTTATCTGGCAAGATGAAAATGGAGGGTATTTGCTAGCTCTTTTTCAGCGGCTGGGGGGGCGAGTCCGGGAGATAGGAGTGGATAAAAAGAATAGGGCCGAGTGTGGGGGGAAGGCAGGGGAGCCAGCCCGCTGAGCCGGGCCGGATCAAGGGATCAGTGGGTGCGCAGCAGTCGGCCGGTGAGTGGCAGGGTTGCCAGCAGATGATAGGCCAGCAGAGAAACTCCGAGCAGCAGCGGCACCTTGGCCAGCTCCCACAGGATGGATGCGTTGTGCGGTCCGAACATGAAGAGCCAGACCACCAGCATCATGTGCAGGCAGTAGATCCCGAGCACTTTGGGGGCTTGGCGCTCCAACCAGCTGCCCTTGCCCCACTCGGGGTTGGCCAGTAGCAGGCCAAACAGGCCTAGCGCCCAGGGAATGGAACCGAGCAAGAAGTCGTGGCGGGTAAGCGGCACTGCGGCGAAGCGCTGCAGCGCCCAGGCTTCCAGTGCATAGAGCGTCACGCCCGCCAGCAGTAGTTGCCAGCCGGTGCGGGTATCCGGTTGCCACTGACGCTGGCGTAGCAGGGCTCCCAGCGCCACAAACAGCAGTGAGAAGAAGGGGCCGTTACGGGTGAGCAGTGGCCACTCGGCGCCCAGCAGCGGTTTGGCATAGGAGCCACCCAGCAGCGCCAGCAGATAGAGGCCAAGGCCCAGCCAGAGGGCGAACGCTGGTCTGCCAAGCCGGTAACAGAGCGCCAGCAGGGTTACCGCCATGATCAGGGCTGGCAGGAACCAGAGGTGGATCATGCCGCCAACCAGCCAGCCGTTGAGGGGGTCGGCGAGCTGGAATTGCCACTGCCCGCGCAGGGAGACTAGATAGCCTTGCTGCACGGCATCCAGTGGATTGAACGGCACCAGCAGGTAGACCAGGCTCCACACCAGCCAGAGTTGCAGCAAAGGGCGGCAATAGCGCCAGGCAACGGCTAGCGGCGCCTCGCGGCTCAGTCTTGGCTGTAGAAAGTAACCGGAACAGAGGAAAAACAGCGGCACGGCAAAGCGGCATAGCTGGTTGATGGCGCCACTTAGCCAGAGCCATGATTCACTTCCCCACAGGGCGGGGTTGAACGGGTTGGCAAAGGGGGAGACGTGAATGGTCATCACGGCCAGAATGGCCAGTACCCGCCCGCACTCGATGCTGGAAGTACGCATGGTGGCTTGTCGTTAAAGGGGTTGTGGCGGTACGCTAAAACCCACGCAGACAACTTGCAACCAATTGATTTTATTAATGTGAATCGCATTGTTGAGCAGTTACGTTTTGTAACGGGATGGCGGGAGGTGTTACCTGTAACGGGAGCTGGATCCCGTTTTTATCCGGGGCGTCGCTGGCTAAAAAAGCGAGGCAGATGCCTCGCTTCCAGCAACGGTTTCGGCATTACTGATTGGTCAGCATGGCACTTTGGGTGGATGCCAGAGTGGTTCTGCCCGAGCTCTCCAGCCAGGTTTTGATCCGCTTGGCGTCGGCGACCCGATCGTTGGTGGTTTCAGCATTGAGCAGCACCATGATCACTGGTTCGTTATGTACCTTGGTGCCCAGCACCAGACAGCGGCCCGCTTCACGGATATAGCCGGTTTTGGAGAGGGTGAATTCCCATTGCCCCTCGCGCACCAGCCGATTGGAGTTACGGTAGTGGAGCTGGTTTTTGTTGGTCCGTACATAACTCTGATCGTCGGTGGAGTATTGGCGGATCAGCGGATAAGCCGAGGCCGCCACTGCCAGTTTGGCGAGATCCTGGGCTGTCGAGACATTGCGTGGGTTGAGGCCGGTACTGTCGGCATAGTGGGTGTTCCACATGCCCAGCATGCGCGCCTTGGCGTTCATGGCTTCGACAAAGGCGCGCAGGCCGCCCGGGTAGTTGCGTCCCAGTGCCGAGGCTGCGCGGTTCTCCGATGACATCAACGCGATATGGAGCATCTCGGCGCGGCTGAGGCGTGAACCAATGGCCAGTCGTGATCCGGTGCCCTTGATACGATCGATATCGGCATTGGTCACGGTGAGTGTTTCGTTGAGGCGCAGGTTGGCATCCAGCACCACCAGCGCCGTCATCAGCTTGGTGAGGGAGGCGATGGGCATCACCCGGTTGCCGTTATGCTCGGAGATCACTTCCCCGGTTCTGTGATTGGCCACGACGAAGGCGGCTGAATTCAGATTGGGGATCTCCCGTCGCTCAAGGAAGCCGTGGCTGGGATTACTGGCGGAAAAGGGGTTGGCATGGGCGCTGTCCATAGCGGCTGGCAGCATAACTGCACCAAGCAACAACGGAAGAAGGGAACGTCTCATCATGATCTGCTCTACCGGACGAAATACAGGGATATCTCGCTAAGTTATATGTCGTGAACTGGCGCTTCACAATCATTCTCACCTTGATATTGATAATTTACGGCGTTAATAGCAGTTTGCCTGCTGCGGTTTGAGGTGGGTGGGCTCTTTGGAGTCTCTTTGTGGCTGCATGAGCGGATTCATTCCGTTTGCTTGGAGAGGTAAAAAAATCGGGACCTTGATGGTCCCGATGGGGAGATTTATCGCGATTCAGTGAGAATCTTCCTGCTTGATCTTGAAGCGCATGGCGATCACCACGAACAGCAGCGGGCCAATGATGGTCCAGATACCGGTGGAGATATCTCCCGAGATAAAAGGGGCCACCACGGTAAAGACGTTGCCGAAGGCGACCAGGATCAGACTGACGATGGTCGCCAGCAGTACGGAGCCCGCACTTTTGAAGAAGATCAGATCCTTGCCCAGTGCCGGGTTGTTGCGATAGCGATACCAGGCATAGATGAGGAACATGTAGGGCAGGGTCATGCCGACGTTGGTCATGGTAATGATCAACTCATAGAGGGCGGCGGCCCCTTCCGGGTTGATCAGGGTAAAGATGGACTTGGCGGCGACGAAGGCACAGACCACCCAGGCTTGCACCTTGAGGGCTTCAATGCGCACGCCATTCTCATTCTCGCGCTGAAAGCGTTCCGGCCAGAAGTAGCTCGGGGTTCCGGTGATGAACTGGCGCAACGGTGCGTAGGAGAGGGCGATAAAGGCCCCAAGATAGCTCAGGAACATGCCAAGACCGGCAAAGCGCATGAAGATCTGGCCCAGCCACTCGCCGCCCAGATGGCGTCCCAGCTCCAGCATGATGATGAAGAGGGCGGAGAGCGAGGTGATCCCCTCGGCCGGGAAGTCGCTCCAGCGCATGATGGAGCCGACTGCCAGAAAGCCGATGATGTAGCAGAGCACGATGAAGGCACCGGCGAGGAAGATGCCGCGCTTTAGGTCGCGCTCGGGATCTTCCAGTTCGTCAGCTACGCCGGCCATCGCCTCCACGCCGCCGTAGGCGAAGATGGCGAATACCATAAAGCCGAGGAAGGGGATGATGTCGTTGAAGGCGGCGTTGGGTGAAGCAGTCAGTGATGCTTCGGTGAGGGGCTCCTGCAGCGTCATGCCGCTCAGAGCGAAGGTAAAGACACCGCCAACCAGCAGCAGTACGTTGAGGGCAACCACAGAAAGGCCACCAATGGCCGCTACCTTGGCAAAGCGGGCGCTACCCAGGGTGATGAGCTTGGTGACCGTGGCGACCAGGGCGATGGCGACCACTCCCAGAATAAAGGGGCCAAAGTCGATGGTGGTGCCCAGGGTGACCGGAATGACGGTGATGTCGCGGCCAAACAGCATGAAGGAAAGGGGCACCCACATGGAGAGGGCCTTGCCAAACATCCAGATGACGTAAGAGGCGAACCACATGGTCAGACCGATAAAGGCAAACCGGGTCGAGACCGAGTGGCGCATCCAGGTGAAGATCCCTCCCGCTTCTTTGCGAAATCCGGAACCAAACTCAATCATCATTAAAATGAACGGGATGAAGAAAAACAGACCGCCGATCACGAACATCGGAATGGCGGCATATCCCATGCGATAGAAACCAATCCCGATATTAGTGACGCCAAAAACCGAGGTTAATATCATCAATATAAAGGCACCCAACTTCAGCTTTTTTGCTGACATATGTAAAACTCCCTGGTGGTGCTGGATTTAAAATAACCAAAAGTTAAACAGGCAAAGCCGGATCAATTAATAAGTCGAGTCTGGCGATCTCATCCTGTAGTAGACGAACGAGGTCAGGCATACCCTGAGTGGAGCGGCGAACAGGTCAGGTGCTCAGTCAAGGTATGGACGGGGCTTTATGGCAATTACCACAAGCTGTATTGGGACAATATCGCCAGAAATTAACTGTGAACGATTTTATCATTAACGCTGTTCACTGGTAAGCTTCCCGGATGAGGCTGTATCAGGAAAAAATAGAGGTGCCAGTTAATTGATACGTTGCGGATGTAATCATTTACGCTATTCACGAAATTATTTTTATCTTGATGTGCCACGGCTTTTAGTTTGAAAAACGTAATGCAGCGATATTTTTCCGGTTATCCCAAGCGGGTCATTAATACTCCGGCGGTAATAATGGCTGCCGCTGTGATTCTGGCCCTCCCCAGCGGTTCTTTCAGCAACCAGACCGAGAGCAACATGGCAAACAGTACGCTGCTCTCGCGCAGGGCGGCGACTACCCCGATGGGCGCCTGGGTCATGGCCCAGATAACGATGCCGTAGGCGATCAGGGACATGGTGCCCCCTGTTATCCCCGCGACCGCATGTCGGCGGATCTGGCGCCAGGCGTTGCGTCGCTGGTGGATGATCAGTACCAGCAGCATCACCAGACCGGTACAGGCGAACAACCAGAGTGTGTAACGCACCGGCTCGCCGCTTGCCCGGGCTCCCGCTCCGTCAGAGAGGGTATATGCTGCCGTAAACAGCGCGGTGATCAGCGCAGCCCGAGTGGCCTTTGCACTCAGGCGCTGCGGTCCACCTCGCCAGGCCATCAGCAAGACCCCGATGACCAATACGCAGGCACCCACCATGCCGCCATGGCCTGGATGGTCGCCCAGTAGCATAGCGCTAAGTACCATGGCGAGCAGCGGGGCACTGCCGCGGGCCAGCGGGTAGATCTGGCCAAAATCCCCCTGACTGTAGGCGTGGCTGAGAAACAGGCAGTAACCGGTATGAAGCAGAATCGAGAGGCTGAGCCAGGGCAGTTCAGCCTGTGAGGGCAACCCCATTGGCAGCAGGGCGACAGCGGCAATCAATCCGGAGAAGAGGGCGATCAGCGAAATGCCTACCAGCCGCTCCTCCCCTATCTTGACGAGGGCATTCCAGCTGGCATGGAGCAGGGCGGCCAGCAGCACGGCAAAAAAGACGGTAGTACTCATTGGGCTGATGGTCTCGAACTGAAGAGAGAACATCATACCCGCCCGAAGCCATGTTGGCTGGGATCTCCATCAAGGCTTCGGGCTTTCTGGGCGACTACTGCTGCTTGGCGGCTGTGCTCAATTGCCCCAGCACCAGTTTGGGGTGGGCGTCGGTACGCAGAGCAATATCTTGTAGCGGCGTGCCCTGTTGGTTGAGATGGATAATATCGGCAGCCATCTTGCCCAGCGCCTCATAGCTGCTGATGGTGGCGACGGTGCAGCCGTGCTGGACGAAGAGCTCAGCACTGCAGATGGTGGGGATGCCCGCTTCATTCAGTGCGCTCAGCAGACGGGGGGCGATGGAGAGCAGATAGCTGTCTGCCGCCAGAAACACGATGTCGTTCCTGGCATCCTTTTGTAGTCGTTTCAACTCGTTGTCGAGCCGCTTGGGATCTGGAGCAATGCGCCAGGTCGCGACTTGCCACTGGTAACGCTTGGCTTCATTGAGCAGCATGTCGGCGACCAGCAGGGTATTCTGTTCCCGCGGGTTGAAGGGGAGTAGCAGTCGTTTTCCGGTGGGCAGGTATTTGCTGGCGTTTGCCAGTTGCAGGGCCATGGGTACCATGTTGCTCACCCCGGCAACCATGTGGTTCTCGGTTTTGTCCTCTGACAGGAAGCCTGCGCCGACTGGATCGGAGACCACGTTGAAGATGAGGGGTTTTCGGTCGGCCACCAGGCTCTTGGTCATGGCGGTCGCGGTAGTGCCAAAGGTGTAGATGTAGTCGTACTCTGCCAGTTTCGGCAACATCTGTTGCCGCAACATGGTCGCTAGAGCGGTACGATCCTGATCGGCATTGTAGGTGGTAATTGTGGTCTGATAGCCGAGGCGGGTCAGTTCTGCCCGAAAACCAGTTTCCGCAGCGGTTTCACCACGCCAAAGCACCATGGCAATAGAGAGCGCGTGAGCAGGCAGGGCCAGTAACAGCAGCAGAGCGACAAGCAGTTGAGCCATCATTTTCTCTTCTCCCGTGCAGGGCGTTATCTGATGATCCTAGGCCAGTTTGTCGGTTCGTGAACGACGCCCAGCAAAAAGCGCGATGGCAAGCCATCGCGCTTTGGGTATCCGTAGAGCCTCGGTTAGAAGTCGTAACGGGCAGCCAGTTGGAAGTCATCCTGGTTGGCAGTCGCCTTGCCAGCGACGCTGTCCAGATTGTTGATGCGGTATTCGCCAATCACCCGCAGGTTCTTGTTGAACTTGTACTGGGCACCCAGGGTGTAGTAATCCACGTTGTCCTTCTTGACGCCAGCCTTGTCCTGCTCCTGTTTGTTCCACAGCGCCATCAGGCCGAAGCCGTTCTCGAAGTTATAGCCCAGCGCGGCTTCCCAACCGGTGTGATCGGTGCCGGTTGCCAGGAAGTCGCTGCCGTCGGCATAGCTCAGGGCTGCGTAGGCAGCCTTGTTGTCGTATTTGGCAGAGATGATCCACAGCTTGGCATCACTCTCGCCGCTCTTGTCGCGGATACCCACGTTGTAGGCGGTACCCAGCGACAGATTGAACGGGAAGGTGTAGGCCACAGCGGCGCCATAGGCGGCATCGCTATCCTTGCTGGTAGTCTCTTCGGTGTCGCCGCCGTCGAACTTGTAGCTGGTGTCGAGCTGGAAGCCGTTGAACAGACCCGAGTATTTCAGCACGGAACCGGCGCGGTTGGTGGCGAAGGTGTCGGTCTTGGCCCCCAGCGCTTCGTTGCCGTAGCCGTCGGAGAGGGAGACATCAGTCCAGTCGGCCAGGAAGCCCGGGGCTCCTTTCTGGCGACCGAAGGTCACGCTGCCCCAGTCTGCGCCCACACCGGCAAAGGCCAGACGGGTGCGCAGGTTGTCCGAGCTCTCGCTGATGGTCTTCTCACTGTCGTTGATATACATCTGCACTTCGTACTGGGCCAGCGCCTTCAGACCACTCTGGATCTGGGTCTCGGCCTTGGCGCCGAAGCGGACAAACTGGTTGGCCCCTTGCTTGGCGCTGTAATCCTGAGTGCCGTTCGGGTTAGCGGTATCGACCCCTTCCTTCTTGTCACCGAAGAATTGACCGGCGTAGATGCGGCCATAGAGATCCAGCATGGAGGTGTCATTTTTATACACTTCAACGGCTTGAGCCTGGAAGGCTGCGGTCAGAGCCAGTGCCACTACAGTCAGCTTTTTCATCTTAATCCCTTGTGTTGCAAGCTTTTGTTTTGAAGACGGGGCCATGCTAGGCAGCAGGGATGACAGCGGGGTGACAGTTGGGTGAAGAGTCGATGGCAGTTGGGTTGCAATTGGATGAATTGGCTACATTCTTGCTCGCAATGGCTACTTTTGTGCGCAAAGGTTTGCCCTTGTGGTAGAATGCCGCCCGTTTTCGAGCTCCATAGGTTGGATATGCGATGAGACGTGAACTGGCAATCGAGTTTTCCCGAGTGACGGAAGCGGCTGCACTGGCTGGCTACAAGTGGCTCGGACGTGGTGACAAGAATATCGCTGATGGGGCGGCCGTAGCGGCCATGCGCCACATTCTCAACCAGATCGAGATCGATGGTGAGATTGTTATCGGCGAAGGTGAAATTGATGAAGCGCCGATGCTCTATATCGGCGAGAAGGTCGGTACCGGACACGGCGACGCGGTGGATATCGCGGTCGATCCCATCGAGGGTACCCGCATGACCGCCATGGGTCAGGCCAATGCGCTGGCCGTGCTGGCGGTGGGTGACAAGGGGTCATTCCTGAAAGCACCTGACATGTACATGGAAAAGCTGATCGTCGGGCCCAAGGCCAAAGGCGCCATCGACCTGAATCAGGCTCTCGAGCTGAACCTCAAGTCCGTGGCCAAGGCGCTGGGCAAACCGCTCTCCCGCCTGACCGTCATTACCCTGGCCAAGCCGCGTCATGACAAGGCGATCAAGGAGATGCAGGGTCTGGGCGTGCGGGTGTTCGCCATTCCTGATGGTGACGTGGCCGCTTCCATCCTCACTTGTCTGCCGGACAGCGAAGTCGACATGCTCTACGGCATTGGTGGCGCACCGGAAGGGGTGATCTCCGCTGCGGTGATCCGTGCACTGGATGGCGACATGCAGGCGCGTCTGATCCCGCGCCACCGGGTCAAGGGCGACAGCCCCGAGGTGATCGCGCTGGGCGAGCAGGAAATTGCCCGCTGTGAAGCGCTGGGCATCGATGTGAACAAGGTGCTCAAGCTGGAAGAGCTGGCGAAAAATGACAACGTCGTTTTCTCCGCTACCGGTATCACCAAGGGTGATCTGCTGGATGGCATCACCAGCGATGGCGTGATGGCGACCACTGAGACCCTGCTGATCCGCGGCAAGTCGCGTACCATCCGCCGCATCAAGTCGATCCATTACCTGGAACGCAAAGACAGCGTAGTGCGCGACATCATTCTGTGATGTGGTGAATGCTGGTCGGCGGCAAGTCTCGTACTATCCGTCGTCGTGTCAAGTCGATCCATTATCTGGAACGCAAAGACAGCGTAGTGCGCGACATCATCCTGTGATGATGGTTCGCTGAACCGGCTGTGTTGCCTCAAGCCCGACCGCCCGAGCGGTCGGGCTTTTTGCTGTGCGCCAGCTACGTTTGTGCCACCGCTTCGGCGATGGTGGCTCAGTCCGTCCCAAAGGAGTGGAGTGTATGGAGTGTCGTAGCGGCTGCGCTGCCTGTTGCATCGCACCCAGTATCAGCAGTGCCATTCCCGGTATGCCAGATGGCAAGCCGGCTGGTGTTCCCTGTATCCAGCTCGATGGCGCCCTTGGCTGCAAGATCTTCGGCCAACCGGAGCGACCGGCAGTGTGCGGCGGTTTTCGCCCCATGATGGATGTGTGTGGCAGCCACCGTGCCGAGGCCATCTGGCTGATCGGCGAGCTGGAGCGGCTCACCACCTGACGACGGCTGGGCGAAGAGATAAAAAAGAGGCCGCATGATGCGGCCTCTCGCGTTTCTTTTTGCCGGTGATCAGACCCCCGCCAGCTCCAGTGCCTGACGATAGTACTCGTTGGCCTTGTTGGTGAGGCGGCGTTTATCCATGACCTGACCGAGCGCGTGATAGACGGCAGCGCAGGGTGCTTTCTCCACCTGCTGCTCCAGCAATTGCTGGGCCTCATCCAGCTGACCGGCCAGCAGATAGAGCTGGGCCAGTGCGTTGTCGACCTCCGGTTGCCCCTGCTGTTTTTGCAGCAGCGCCAGCAGCGGCTGGTAGCTGTCCAGTTTCAGCTTGGGCAGGCGAGCCAGCAGCTGCGGCATCGGCTGTTTGCGCAGCGCCTCCTGCCACAGGGTAGCGGCTTCGCCATCGGCACCCAGCTGGCGTAGCAGATCGCCGTAGCAGGCCAGTAGTTCTGGCTCAAGGCGCAGCTTGCGCGGCAGGTCCTGCCACACGGCCTTGAGGGTTTCAAGGCTGCCAGCAGCCTGTTGCAGGCGGCCACACCAGGCCTGTTGCAGCAGATCTTCTTCCTGTTTCGGGGTCAGCTTGCCCACCTTGTGCAGCGCAGGGATCAGGTCGCACAGGGCACTCCAGTCCTGACGGGCCAGATGCACCTGACGCAGCTGATCCAGCACCATGGGGTGGCGCGGATTGAGGGCGTAGACCGACTCCAGCATTGCCAGCGCGGTATCGTACTGGCCCTGCTCGATCTGCAGTTGGGTCTGGGTCAGGGTGAGCGCCAGCTCGGCCTTGGGGTTCTCCTCCTGCGCTTTTTGCAGGTATTGATCCCGGCGGGCCTCGTCACCACGGGCCTGGGCCGCCTTGGCCGCACTTAAGTAGTTGAGCAGCGGGGTGTCGCTGTTGCTGGCCCCTTTAATCATCAGTTTCTCGGCCTGACTGTAGTGCCCTTCGGCCATCGCCAGAGTGGCGGCGACGGTCTGCTGGTTGGCCTTGCGGCGGCGGCGCGAACCGTACCAGCCGAGGGTTTTGCGGCGCAGGCCGAACACTCGGCCCAGCAGCCACTCGACGATCAGCAGGGCGCCGTAAAACAGCACCGCCAGGATCACTGCGCTGGTGACGGAGGATTCGATGGTGTAATTGCCAAGGGCTATCAGTACATAGCCCTTGTTACCGGAGGCTTGTGGGCCAAAGATCAACCCTGCGACCATGACGGCAACCAGAATGATTATACGGATCATGGTGCCCTCCTCAGCTGCTGGCCAGAATGCGTTGCAGGCGTTCGGTCAGCACCTGCTCCAGCATCGCCTGGGTCTTGAACTGTTCCGGATAGCTGATCTGGATCTGTTCCCCCTTGAGCTTGTCGAGCTCGCCCTGCATGTAGTGGGTGGCGCTGTTGTCGGTATCGAAATACTGGGTCAGCCAGCGCTGGGCCTTGTCGATGCTGTCCTCATAGAGCGCTTGCTGTTCGCGGTAGACGGCGAGTTGCGCCTGCAGCAGCTTGGTCTTGAGGTTTTCACGCAGGAAGATCTCCTGTTGCGGCGAGAGCAGCGCCTCGACCGCCCCGTCGCGGCGACGGATGGTGATGAAGTTTTCGGTGAACTTGACCCAGTTCTTCTTCAGATTGCTTTCCCATTCATCAGGGTTGGCGGTGACCGCCTGATCCGGTTCGGTTTTCGCTTCCGGCATGCTGACGGTGGAGAGGGGTAGCAGTTCAATCTGATCGGACAGCGCAGCCAGCTTGAGGGTCAGCCCCTCGCGGTCGATGCGCGGCATCCCCTTGAGCTTGGTGATATCTTCGGCCATCGCCTTGCGGATCGGCATCAGGCTGGGGTCGTTGAGGGCGGCAATGCGCTCGTCGGCGTTGCCGAGCAGGGTGATGGCAGAGACGAGGTCATGTTCCAGCCACAGCTTGCGGCCAGCCATCCGTACCAGATACTCGGATTCGGCCAGCATCCAGTCGTTGGGGCGCTTGTCGTTGAGATCCAGCACCCGGTTCTGCAGCCCCTGCATCTCGCCCTGCAGTCGTTGCTGGGTCTGGCCCAGCGCCGCCAGTTGTTCGGCATCCTTGCTGCTACTCTGGTCGATCTTGCTCATGGCACTGGCCAGCTGCTGCTTGAGCTGGGCCAGCTCGGCCTGCTGGGCCACCGCGTTCTTGTGACCGTGCAGATAGAGACCACCGGTCAGGCCAAGGGCCAGCAGGATGGCGACGCCTCCCAGTACGGCACCGGAACGGCTCTTGCTGCCATTGACCACCGCGGTCGGCTGGGGTTTGACCTGGGATTCTTGTTGTTCTGTCATTCCATCTTCCTCAGTTCCAGAGCGGCCATCAGGGCCTGGTTGGATGCACCTTGGGCAATTGTGATATGGATAAAGCCCGCAGCTCTGGCCATCTCGGCCACGCGTGGGCTGGGGACCACCAGCAGGCGGTCAAAAAGCCAGGGTTGCTGGCTGGCGGGAACCAGTTCCAGCAGTCGTTGCAACAGTTCGCCACTGGTGACAAGCAGGCTGTCCACTCTCGCGACCTGCCAGTGGTGCGACAATACCTCCCCGTCAAACTCGGGGTAGTAACGCTCGTAGGCGGCACAATAGTGCACCAGAGCACCGCGTGAGGCCAGCGTGCTGGCGATGAGATCTCGCCCGCCATTGCCACGCAGGATCAGTACCCGTTTGCCTGCTACCTGCTGCAGGGCAGGCAGCGCCAGCAGCCCCTCGCTGCGCGGGTCATCCGGGCAGGTCGCGGTTATGCCGACGGCGGCAAACGCATCTGCGCTGGCCTGACCCACTGCAAAGTACTCAATATGTGGCCAGGTCAGACCAGTTTGCAACAGAAAATCGTGTGCAAAATGAACGGCATGGGCGCTGACGGTGATAATGATGTCGGCCGCCTGCAGCATGTCGGGCAGGAGGGGGAGCTCACTGCCCGCTACGGTTTCCAGCAGGGGGCAGCTGAGTGGTGCATGACCGTGCTGGCGCAGCAGCTGCACCAGCTCGGTGGCCTGTGTGGCCGGACGCACCACCAGCGGGATCATGCGCGATAGACCTCAGCCAGGATCTCGTCGGCACCGGCGGCCAGCAGGCGCTGGGCCAGTTGCTCGCCGAGTGCTTCTCCATCGGCCAGTGGGCCGCGGATCTCGTCACGGATCACCTGGGTGCCATCGGGACTACCCACCAGACCGCGCAACCAGATCTGCTCGCCATCGACCAGTGCGTAGGCACCGATAGGCACCTGACATCCCCCTTGCAGGGCGCGGTTCATGGCACGCTCGGTCAGCACCCGGGCGCGGGTTTCGGCGTGTTCCAGCGGTGCCAGCAGGGCGTGCAGCTCGTGATCGTCGAGGCGGCACTCGATGCCGACGGCGCCCTGGCCATTGGCGGGCAGGCTTTGCTCCGGTTCGATAAAGGCAGTGATGCGCTGTGTCATCTCCAGTCGTTTCAGACCGGCAGCGGCGAGGATAATGGCGTCGTACTCACCGGCATCCAGTTTAGCGAGGCGGGTGTTGACGTTGCCGCGCAGGTCGCGGATCACCAGGTCCGGGCGGGCGGCGCGCAGCTGGCACTGGCGGCGCAGGCTGGAGGTGCCGACCACAGCCCCTTGCGGCAGTTCGGCGATCTCTTTGAAACGGTTGGAGACGAAGGCATCGCGGGGATCTTCCCGCTTGCAGATGGTGTGCAGGCCAAGTCCTTGCGGGAACTCCACCGGCACATCTTTCATGGAGTGGACGGCGATGTCGGCACGCCCCTCCAGCATGGCGGTCTCCAGCTCCTTGACGAACAATCCCTTGCCACCGACCTTGGCCAGCGGGGTGTCGAGGATCTTGTCACCCTGAGTGCTCATGGGTACCAGTTCGACCTGCAACTCTGGATGCAGGGCTTCAAGCCGGTCTTTTACATAATTGGCCTGCCACAGGGCCAGCGGGCTCTTGCGAGTGGCAATTTTCAGGGTTCGGGCTGCCATATCAATTAGTTGTTTCATCTTTAGAAGGAAAACGATCTTACCACCCTTTGCCGGGGCTTTCATGGCAGAGCCCGCAAAAGCGCGGCCAAGCTCAAAGTTGCATGCAGAAAATGATTTTCATTAAGTGGCTATTGATAATCAAGACATTGAAAATATTGGAATTTAAAAATTTCTCCTGATACTTTCTGTGGTCATACCAGAAATAATCCGGTGATCAGTGGAAGGCTTGTTTACCGCCGCTGTTTGCATTGTTAACATGATCACACTTTTTTGACGTATCCCGCTTTTGGTGCGTCATTTTCACCTTGGTGATAGGCAGGGCATTGCAGGAACACATCGATACGCTGGTTGCGCGTTATGACGAGATTACCCGTCTCAAGACGCAACGGGCGTTAGGTCTCATGAGTCGCTATGGGCAGCAGGTATTTCAACTGCTGCCTGTCATGCTGCACTTCAACCATCCCCTGCTGCCCGGCTATGTCTCCGGTGATGTTCCCCATGGTATCTGGAGCTTTAGCGCCACTGCCGAGCAAAAAGTCTTCATTGATGACCTCTGTCGCAATGCCAATTGTCAGAGCGGTCTCACAACCCATGACCGAGCCATTCAAGGGCTCTACTCCATGGGCAGCACCTCCTCCATCGGTCAATGCTGTCACTCGGATCTTGATATCTGGGTCTGCCACGTGGCCGGTTTGTCGCAGGAGCGGCTCGATCTGCTGGAGCAGAAGTGCCAGCAGATCTCCAAGTGGGCCGAACAGCGCGGGGTCGATCTCAACTTCTTCCTGATCCCGGAAGACAAGTTCCGCCAGAACAACGATGCCCAGATGCAGGGGGAGAGCTGTGGCAGCGCCCAGCACCTGCTGCTGCTCGATGAGTTCTATCGCAGTGTCATGCACATCGCAGGCAAACGCTTGATCTGGTATCTGGTGCCTATCGAGTGTGACGATCACTACGACGACTATGTGAATGAGCTATTCGAGAGCGGCAAACTCAAGCAGGACGACTGGCTCGATCTGGGCAGTTTTGATCGCATTCCTGCCGAAGAGTATTTTGGCTCAGCCCTGTGGCAGCTCTACAAAGGGATCGACTCTCCCTACAAGGCAGTGCTCAAGTCGGTGCTGATGGAAGCCTACTCCCACGAGTATCCCAATACCCGCCTGCTTTCGATGATCGGTCGTGACTGGTTCCAGCACAATGACGGGATGCACTACCGGCTCGACAACTACTGTCTGATGCTGGACAAGGTGACCAACTACCTCAAGTCCATCGGTGACATGGCGCGGCTCGATCTGGTGCGTCGCTGCTTCTACCTCAAGGTGTGTGATGGCCTCAGCCATCCCAAGGATGATCACTCCCCCGAGTGGCGCCGCGAGCAGATGAGTCAGCTGGTCTCCTACTGGGGTTGGAGTCAGGAGAAGTTGTATCAACTCGACCACCGCCACGAGTGGAAGATCGAAGAGGTAAAAATCGCTCATGCCGAGTTGCTGGAGGCCCTGATGCAGAGCTACCGCAACCTGATCCAGTTCGCCCGTCGCAACAACATCAGTGAGTCGATCAACCCGGAAGATATCGGCATTCTGTCGCGCAAGCTCTATGCTGCCTTCGAGAGCCTGCCGGGCAAGGTGCAGCGCATCAACCTCAAGATCGCGCCGGATCTCAGCGAGCCGGATCTCAGCTTCGTGCAGGTGCCCCACGGTCGCCTCAACCGCGCTGGCTGGTATCTCTATAAACATTCACTGGAACCGGTGGACATCATTGGCCGCGCGCCGCTCGAGTTCAACGGATATATCAGCAAGCTGGTCTCCTGGGCCTACTTCAACGATCTGCTGACGTCCCAGTCGCGAGTGCACCTGTTCAATCAGGGCTCGGATCTGCACATCGACAATCTGCACCAGTTCTGTCGCGATCTCTCCGGCTGCTTCCCAGAGAAGTATCCGCTCGCCACCAACCTGGCCCTCAGCCGCCCGTGCGAGATCCGTCAGCTCTCCATCTTCCTCAATCTGGAGATGGATCCGACCAGCCACTGGGTCGGTCAGGTGATCGAGTTTGATGCCAACACCGTGGATGTCTTCTCGTTCGGTCGCAATCAGGAGTGTCTGGTGGGCTCGGTGGATCTGGTCTATCGCAACTCCTGGAGCGAGATCCGCACCCTGCACTTCCAGGGGGATGAAGCGGTGGTCGATGCCCTCACCACCATCCTTGGCAAGATGCATCAGGATGCCGCTGCCCCCGAGATGATCGAGGTGTTCTGCTACAGCCAGCACTTCCGCTCTCTGGTGCGCACCCGCTTTCAGACCCTGGTGGCGGAGTGTATCGACCTGCGCCTCGCCCGCGACAAGCAGCAGCTGGTCAAGACCATGGCACTTGGCAAGGAGAAGTACGGCATCTTCTTCGAACGACGCGGGGTGTCGGTCAAGAAGCTGGAAAATGCCATCGACTTCTACCGCCACATCTCCCACAACAAGCTGGATCACCTGCCGCTGCGGCTCGACAAGACCCACAGCCAGCATCTGCCGAGCATTGTCGATGCCTACGCCAGCGAAGGCTTGGTGCAGTTCTTCTTCGATACCCGGGATGCGGGCACCAACATCTATATCCTCGATGAGGCGAACCGGGTCGAGATTTACCAGCACTTCGCCGGCAACAAGGATGAGCTGGTGGCGGGGGTCAACCGTTTCTACACCTCCAATCACGAGCGTTTCAGTGACGATGGCCAGTTCATCAACTTCAACTTGCCCCAGTATTACGAGATCGTGCAGCAGAGTGGCGAGTTGGCGGTGATTCCCTATCGCAGTCAGGGTGCCCTGCGTGAACAGGTGCCGCCCACCCGGGAAGTGGGTTGACCCGCCAGTTGGAATCGCCATAAAAAACGGCCTGCATCTGCAGGCCGTTTGCTTTACCGGAGAGTCTCAGGCGCCGAGACGGGTCAGCAGCCAGCTGCGAATATCGCCGAGCTGCGGACGACAGATCTCGTGGCGCATCGGGTACTCGTGCCATTCGGGGGTGAGCCCGGCACTTTCCAGCTGGTTTTTGGCATCCCAACCGAGCGACAGACTTACCACATCGTCATAGATGCCGTGCATGTAGCAGATGGGCAGGGTGCGAGCGGCCTCGCTCATCTCGCCGAGCAGCTTGTCGGGAGCCGCCAGATAGGTGGACATGCAGAGCAGGCCCGCCAGCGTTGCCGGATAGCGCAGCGCGGTGAAGGAGGCTATGACTCCGCCCTGAGAGAAGCCCGCCAGCACGATCTGCTCGGGGGAAAACCCTTCGGCGACCAGCTGATCGAGCAATGCGGCAATCTGGTCTGCCGAGTCACGGACATGGGACTCCACTGCTCGTGCAGCGGGATCCTCGAAGCTCTTGATGTCGTACCAGCCGCGCATCTTGTAGCCCATGTTGATGGTGATGGGGCGCTCGGGGGCATCCGGCAGCAGGTGACGCACCGGCAAGTCGGCGGGTAGATCCAGTGCATCCACCAGCGGGGCGAGACCAGCGCCGGAATCACCCAGCCCGTGCAGCCAGATCACCGCGTGACGGGCGCCCTGCGGGTGCAGGTCGATCATGGGAACACCACGGCTTCACCAGCCTGGGCGGTGCAGGACTTGCTCAACAGGGCCTTGAGCTCGTGGCCGAAGCGGTTGTCGATCCAGGTGTCACCCTGCAGATCGAAGTGGAAGCCGTTCTCGCGGGTGGCGACCCAAATCTGGTGCAGCGGCTCCTGCTTGTTGATGATGACCTTGGTCTTGTTCTCGAAAGAGAGGGTCAATACGCCGCCGTTGCGTTCGCAGTCGATATCCGGATACCCCTCGTCGAGGGTGTCTTCCACATATTGGAAAAAGGCGTCGGTCAGGGCGTGATACTCGTGATCCTTCATCGGTTTATCCTGTTGCTTTTAACAATGTGAGTGCGATTATAGAGGGCCAAAATTTTTTTCGCAGCGAACCATTATGATCACCCAGTTCACCAAGTGTCTGCTTGCTACTCTTCTGTCCCTCGGGTTGGCCGCGTGCGGTCTGAAGGGGCCGCTCTATATGCCGCCCCCCGAGCAGCCACAGAGCCAGAGTACACCGCAAGCTGCACCGCCTGCGACCCCTGCGGCCGCCACCGAGGCCGCGCCGCAATAATGCCGCACCCATTCTAGGAAGGAACCGCCCCCTTGGATCACTTTAACTACGATGCCGAAGGCCAGCTGCAGGCCGAACAGATCTCGTTGCAACAGCTTGCCGAACAGTATGGTACCCCGCTTTACGTCTACTCCCGTGCGACCCTCGAGCGGCACTGGCATGCCTTTGACCAGGCGGCTGGCGATATTCCCCATCTGATCTGCTATGCGGTCAAGGCCAACTCCAATCTGGCACTGCTCAATCTGCTGGCCCGGCTGGGGTCAGGGTTTGACATCGTCTCCGGTGGCGAGTTGTCGCGGGTATTGGCGGCGGGCGGTGATCCGGCCAAGGTGGTCTTCTCTGGCGTCGCCAAGAGCGAAGCCGAGATGCGCCTGGCATTGGAAAAAGAGATCCTCTGCTTCAATCTGGAGTCGGAAGCCGAGCTGGAGCGTCTCAATCGGGTTGCTGGCAGTATAGGCAAGACCGCCCGTGTCTCGGTGCGGGTCAATCCGGATATCGATGCCGGTACTCACCCCTATATCTCCACTGGTCTCAAGCAGAACAAGTTCGGCATCCCCATCGAGCTGGCGCCAGCCATCTACCGCAAGGCGGCGGCGATGGAGCATATCGAGATTGTCGGAGTGGACTGCCATATCGGATCGCAACTCACTGAATTAAATCCCTTTATGGAGGCAGCGGACAAGCTGCTGCGGCTCATCGACGGCCTGGCGGCCGAAGGCATCCAGATCCACCATCTGGATGTGGGCGGTGGCCTTGGCGTCAACTATGGCGCCGAGCAGCCACCGCATCCCGCCGAATATGCCGAGGCGCTCAAGCAGAAGCTGGCAGGGCGGGATCTGACCCTGCTGTTCGAGCCGGGCCGCGCCATCGTCGCCAATGCCGGTGTGTTGTTGACCCGGGTTGAGTACCTGAAACCGGGTGAGACCCGCAACTTTGCGCTGATCGATGCCGGTATGAACGATATGCTGCGCCCCTCGCTCTACGGCGCCTGGATGAACATCATCGAGGTGGATAGCCGCGCCGGTCATGCTCCCGCGCTTTATGATGTGGTGGGGCCGGTGTGCGAGACCGGTGACTTCCTCGGCAAGGATCGCACCCTGGCCATCGCCGAGGGTTCCCTGCTGGCGGTGCGTTCGGCCGGAGCCTACGGCTTTACCATGTCATCCAACTACAATACCCGTCCCCGCGCTGCTGAAGTGCTGGTGGATGGCGCCGAGGCTCACCTTATCCGTGAGCGCGAGCAGTTGGCCGATCTCTGGCGCGGTGAGCATCTGTTGCCTTGATGGCCCGGTTTGGGACAATGACTTCATAGCGGTTGATGGTGTGTTTTTACAGCCCTGACAGCACAGGAATGCACGAT
>NZ_JBHFMW010000027.1:0-147843 GCF_041929505.1 Aeromonas sp. MdU4
CCATCCCATTAACAACGCCCAACTCAATCAAAGAGTATATCTACAACGTTGCAGCCATGACCGATGTTCTGGCCACCAAGCAACAAGATACAGGCATGAAATTGTTGTGGGGGACCGCTAACTGCTTCTCCCATCCACGTTACGTTTCCGGTGCTGCTACCAACCCAGATCCGGAAGTTTTTGCCTACGCAACCACCCAAGTGCTCCATGCAATGCAGGCTACACAACGTTTGGGTGGTGAAAACTATGTGTTGTGGGGTGGCCGCGAAGGTTACGAAACCCTGCTTAATACCGATCTGCGTCAAGAACGTGAGCAACTGGGTCGCTTTATGCAGATGGTGGTTGAACACAAATACAAGTCAGGCTTCAGTGGGGCTCTATTGATCGAACCCAAACCACAAGAGCCGACCAAACACCAGTACGACTACGACACCGCTACTGTTTATGGTTTCCTCAGGCAGTTTGGTTTGGAAAAAGAGATCAAGGTCAATATCGAAGCAAACCACGCAACCCTGGCGGGCCACAGCTTCCATCACGAAATCACGACCGCTATCTCTTTGGGGATCTTCGGCTCAATCGATGCCAACCGTGGCGATGCACAGCTAGGCTGGGATACCGACCAGTTTCCCAACAGTGTTGAAGAAAATGCTTTGATCATGTACGAAATTCTCAAGGCTGGTGGCTTTACCACTGGTGGTTTCAACTTTGATTCCAAAGTGCGTCGTCAGAGCACCGACAAATATGACCTGTTCCATGGCCACATTGGTGCAATGGATACCATGGCTCTGGCCCTGAAAAAAGCTGCAGCCATGCTGCAAGGTGGCGAGCTGGCCGACCATGTAGCCAAACGCTATGCCGGTTGGAGCGGTGATCTGGGTCGCCAAATTCTGACCGGAAATTTCTCAATAGAATCCCTATCAAAACATGTCGAGCTCAATAATCTGGCGCCGCAGCATCGTTCAGGTCGGCAAGAAATGCTGGAAAACATAGTTAACCGTCACCTGTTTGGCTGATGTCACCTGCTGCCCCCTCCCCGGCTGGGGCAGCTGTCTTTACAGGAGTTCTGTTATGTATTTGGGCATTGATTTAGGCACATCGGGTGTCAAAGCCATAGTCATGAATGACCAGGGGCAGGTAATAGCCAGCGAAACCGCGTCTTTGGAAGTGTCCCGTCCTAACCCATTATGGTCTGAACAAAATCCCGAGCTCTGGTGGCAAGCCACCGATCATGTGGTACACGCACTTGGACAAAAAATTGCCCTCGACCATGTCAAGGCGATTGGGCTCAGTGGCCAAATGCATGGGGCCACTCTGCTCGATGCCAAACAGCGCATCTTGCGTCCGGCTATCTTGTGGAATGATGGGCGCAGCGCTGCCGAATGCGTTGAACTAGAGCAACGAGTCCCCAACTCACGCCATATTACCGGCAACCTGATGATGCCGGGCTTTACCGCTCCCAAACTGCTGTGGGTGGCCAAGAACGAGCCCGAGCTATTTGCACAAATTGACAAAGTATTGCTGCCCAAAGATTATCTGCGTTGGCGTATGAGTGGCGACTTTGCCACTGATCTCTCTGATGCTGCGGGTACTCTGTGGCTGGATGTGCAAAAACGCGACTGGAACGATGAATTACTGACCACTACTGGTCTTTGCCGTGCCCAAATGCCAATTCTGCTGGAGGGTAATCAGATCAGCGGCTACCTGAACCGGGAACAAGCCCGCCACTGGAGCATGAACCCAGTACCAATCATCGGTGGTGGTGGCGATAATGCCGCCGGTGCCGTTGGTGTGGGGCTATATGAACCCGGCCAAGCCATGCTCTCACTTGGCACCTCGGGTGTTTATTTTATCGTGAGTGATGGTTTCTTGTCCGCTCCAGAGCAAGCGGTACACAGCTTTTGCCACGCCCTACCCGAACGCTGGCATCTGATGTCAGTGATGCTCAGCGCTGCATCATGCTTGGATTGGGTCGCCAATCTTACCGGTCTACCCAGTGTCGCAGCACTATTTGCTGAGATCGAAACCAGCCCGCCAGCCAGCACACCACCTTATTTTTTGCCCTATCTCAGTGGTGAACGCACCCCGCATAACAATCCTCACGCCAAAGGTAGTTTCTTTAATCTAACTCATGAGCATCAACGAGCCGACCTGTGTCGCGCCGTACTCGAAGGGGTGAGTTTTGCACTAGCTGATGGCATGACAGCCGTCCATGCTTGTGGCATCAAACCGACACAAGTAACCCTGATCGGTGGTGGTGCCCGCAGCCCCTATTGGCGTCAAATGTTGGCAGACATCAGCGGAATGACCATGGAGTATCGAGTCGGCGGTGACGTCGGGCCAGCTCTCGGTGCGGCTCGTTTAGCTCAAATGAGTTGTCAACCTGAACGCCATGTAGAGGATGTGTTACCAAAACTGGAGTTATCCCAGATACATGTGCCAGACCTGAAGCGACATGTAGAATACCAAGCCAGACATTGTACCTTCCGCCGTCTGTATCAACAGTTATTGCCATTGATGCAAGGTGAATAATAAAATGGCGACTTCGGTCGCCACATAATCAAGTTAAATATATTTTCTGATTTAATTACACTCGATGTTACTTGTTTTCAACAAACCACAATGCCGCTCACGATATTCACCTGGCGTAAGCCCCATTTCTTTTTTGAATACAGTGTAAAAATACTGCACTGATGGATAACCACATGTGATAGAGATATCACCGATAGGCAGGCTGGTATTGATTATCAACTGACGGGCTCGTTCAAGCTTTTCAGTATGAATTGCACCATGCAATGTCTGGCCTGTTTCAATTTTGAATCTATTCTCCAAATTGGACCTCGACACACCAATGGCATCAAGCACCTGCTCAACCTTGATCCCCTTGGTAGCATGACGTCGAATATAGTGCATTGCCTGTACAACTAAGGGGTCGCTCAATGAACGAAAATCTGTCGAGCTACGGGCAATAATACCTACTGGTTTTATTTTAATTCGCATCAACTTAGCGGGGGGCTGACCTAACAACAGTTGATGTAATAACTTGGCAGCTTGATACCCCATCTGACAAGTGCCCTGCAAGACGGATGTCAGGGCCGTACGAGATAAAAATCGGGTCAACTCTTCATTATCTATACCGACCACACATAAGTGTTCTGGAACGGCAATGCCAGTATGTTCACATATTTGTAATAAATGACGAGCTCTCGCATCAGTTACAGAAATTATACCCGTTTGACTGGGTAGATTTTGCAACCAATCCGCCAGTCTATTTTGCGCATATTGCCAATTCTCTGGCGAGGTTTCCAAACCAAGATATACGTTGGGTGGTTGCATCTCTCGCTGCATAAGGCGAACAAACGCTTGCTCTCGCTCATGTGCCCAAGGGCGCAGTGGAGATGACGGCACACCAT
The DNA here is from genome assembly GCF_041929505.1 of Aeromonas sp. MdU4. Classification (NCBI taxonomy): domain Bacteria; kingdom Pseudomonadati; phylum Pseudomonadota; class Gammaproteobacteria; order Aeromonadales; family Aeromonadaceae; genus Aeromonas; species Aeromonas sp. MdU4. Next base: position 3,411 of record NZ_JBHFMW010000027.1, read on the forward strand.
AAAAAGCAAAATGCGTTAGACCCTTTTGTTTTAGGTGCTCTAGAGCGCTACTAATCAATGCCTGATTATCTGTTGCCACATAGTGATGATGGGGATATTCACCGTGATTATGGTAGGATCCACCTACAGCAACCAGCGGCACCTTGATATCATAAAGCAATGCTCGAATTTGTGGATCATCGAAATCGGCGATGACACCATCAACACCACACCCCAGATAATCAAGAATACGTTCCGGCTTGGCCAAAAAGTCTTCTTCAATAAAGATATCCCAGTCACATTGAGAAGCCTGTAGATACTCACCAACTCCCTCGATCACCTGCCGATCATAAGCTTTATTAGCATTAAACAGGAGGCTAATCCTGTGATGTTTTTCTAGCATAAAATCATCATTAATGACAAATCTCAACCAAATTAACATAACAAAAACTGAACCGTCATTCCGCACCTAATTCTTGCATGTTCTAATTGACGGCGAGCTAAAATATCAAAGTGGAGCGGCGCATCTACGATATTCTGTCGGACTTACACCAACTCTTTTTTTAAACACTCTTGAGAAATAGAGCTGATCATCATAACCGACTTGCTGGCCTATGGTTGCCACCGACATGGGGGTGGTCTGCAGCAGCAACTTGGCCCGCATGATCCGCTGATCCTCGCGCCAGCGCACTATGCTCACCCCCACCTGCTCGCGAAACAAGTGGGCCAGCCGCGAGGGGGACAAGAAGACTTGCTCCGCCAACGCCTCCACCGAGATCTCTGCACAGAGCGACTCGCTCAGGATCTGGCACGCCTGGTGAACCCGGTGATCGATTGTGGGATAGGCATTGAGGGAAGAGGCCTCATAGCAGCGAATGAGCAGGCGCTCCAACAGATTCATCGCCAGCTGCTCCGACATAGGTCTCAGCTGCTTATGGGTCTCTTCAATGTCAAGAAACAGGGCATCAAATTCGTCCAGCAACTCGGCATCCGCCAGTTGCAAGCACCCCACACCATTCGTCACCTGTGGCCACTTGAGCCAGTCGGCCCAATAGGCCCTCGGCCGAAAATAGACCCAACGGTGATACCACTCCTGCGCATCCGGTGCCCGGCCGTAGTAATGTACAGCCGTCGGCGGGAACAACAACAAGTCGCCAGGCTCCACTGTGAACGCATGATCGCCCTGAAAGATCTGCCCCTTGCCCTTGATGGTCAGATTGACGATAAAACCCTTCATCCCTTGGGGGCGATCAATGATGAAGTCGAGTGCACTGCCTCGCTCGATAGGTGTCATGTCAGAGACTAGGAACACGTCAAAGGCGTAGCCGGGCAACAGAGGATTAAGTTGTTTAGGCTTCTCTTTTTGTATTGAGGACATGGCGGAAAACAGAGCTTGAGTAAAAGAATCGACAAAGACCATTATAAAGACTCATGTTAGGAACCCACTATCTGACGGGCCAGCACTGTGTGAAATTGTTGAACTGGCTCACAATGAGTGTGCTCTAGTGCAACCAGCAACATCTATAAACAGTGCAAGCTCAGGTTCTGCGGCTTGCGCCTGCTGGAGTGGATCATTGCGAACCTGTTTGTAGTGCTCGCACAACATGACGGCAAGCAAGATCAGGTACATACCAAGTACTGGCAAAGGAGGAGATGTTACGTAGTCTCCATTAACCTTGGGGGCGGAACCTCAGCGATGATTTAGACGATCTTATCGATGCCCCCATCATGGAGACACGCCCCAGCGCACAGACTAAGACACCACCAGCTTGAAACTTATGGTGGTCTTATTGAACCGCAGGTCGAAGAACATGAATCAGAGGGTTATCAACCCGTCCGAGGGGATGATCCCGAGCTGGATGGACCTGCCGGCACAGTTTCCCTCATCAGCGCATGCATCGTGCCCTCTTGGCATAAGAAGGAGGCGTTTTTCGGCGCCTTGACGCCGGGAAACACCTTGCTGATATCGAAAAATTCCAGATAAAAAACAGATTGATTCATGCCATCACTCCAACCAACAGGAATAGTGCAAGCTGCCATATTGGTATCAGGATGTTGATAACATCAATTACTGACTGTTCTTTTGCTACTCAGCCTTGACGTTGTCGCGAATGATGAGCACCACATCTGTCTCTTCGTTGAACCAGGCAGATTAACCAGTTAGCACAGCTTCAATGCAGAAAAAGCAGTATTTACCATACAAATTGAAAAACCTACTGCAATCATGCTTTTAACTATTTTGTTCATACAAGTGTCTCCAACTGCTCTATCAATCCATGTAGCAGTGCAGTGGTTCCGTTTATTTACTTAGCATCCGTATAAAAACACTTTAAAACATGACGTTACTGTTTAATTTAAATGAGAGAGCCAAGTTATAAACGTTTTATCGATAAAAAATAGAGAGCAGGATCACGCCATAAGATTGCAGCTATTTTATCTATATATTTAGCGAAATAGTCACATATCAAACTCTGGCGGATCGTCCCCCTCTTACACTGACAGCGTATAAATCCATATTTCCAGCAGCCAATGGCTAACCGTCCGTCCAATCCATCTCATATGGTTCCTCACCAGTCACCCCTTCTTGATAGTCAGGAACACGTATGTCTGAACACCCCAAGTCCGAGCACATCGTTATCGGACTCGATTTCGGCAGCGACTCGGTCAGGGCACTCGCCGTGCGCTGCCAGGACGGCGCCGAGCTGGCGACCCATGTCGTCTATTACCCCCGCTGGCAGGCAGGCCACTACTGCCAACCGGTCAACAACCAGTTCCGCCACCACCCCCTCGACTATCTGGAGTCCATGGAGCAGGCGGTGGTCGCGGTGGTGAGCCAACTCACGCCGAGTCAGCGCACCGCCGTGCGTGGCATCGGGGTGGACAGCACCGGCTCCACCCCTGCCCCCATCGACAGAGAGGGGCGCGTGCTGGCCCTGCGTCCGGAGTTTGCCGACAACCCCAACGCCATGTTCGTGCTGTGGAAGGATCACACCGCCATCGAGGAGGCGGAGGCCATCACGGCGCTGTGCCACGGCGGCCAGTTCCCCGACTACAGCCGCTACATCGGCGGGGTCTACTCCTCCGAGTGGTTCTGGGCCAAGATCCTGCACGTCTCCCGCAGTGACGCGGCGGTGCGCGCCGCCGCCTGCAACTGGGTCGAGCTGTGCGACTGGGTCCCCGCCATCCTGAGCGGTACCCAGGCCCCGGCCGACATCCGGCGCGGGCGCTGCTCCGCCGGCCACAAATCCCTCTGGCACCCGAGCTGGGGTGGCCTGCCCCCCGCCGAGTTTCTCAACGCGCTGGATCCGCTGTTGACCGAGGATCTCGACTACCCGCTCTTTACCGACAGCTGGACCGCCGATCTACCGGTCGGCACCCTGACCCCGGAGTGGGCGGAGCGGCTGCATCTCTCCTGCGAGGTGGTGATCGCCGGCGGCGCCTTTGACTGCCACATGGGGGCGGTGGGGGCAGGGGCCGGCAACAATGCGCTGGTCAAGGTGATCGGCACCTCCACCTGCGACATCCTGATCGCCGACGAAGCCACCATCGGTGACCGCGCCATTGCCGGGATCTGCGGCCAGGTGGACGGCAGCGTGGTGCCGGGCATGGTGGGGTTGGAAGCGGGGCAATCGGCGTTCGGCGACATCTATGCTTGGTATCAGCGCCAGCTCGGCTGGCCGCTGGAGAGCCTCGCCGCCCAGTATCCGGAGCTGCGCACCGCCATCGAGGCCCACAAGCGGGAGCTGCTGCCAAGCCTCGCCGCCGCCTGGGAGCAGAAGCGCGATCTGGCCCACCTGCCGGTGGTGCTCGACTGGTTCAACGGTCGCCGCACCCCTTACGCCAACCAGCGCCTGCAAGGCACCGTCACCGGGCTCAACCTCGGCACCGATGTGCCCGATCTGTTCGGTGCCCTGGTGGCCTCCACCGCCTTTGGGGCCCGCAGCATCATGGAGTGCATGACCCACCAGCAGGTGCCGGTGGAACAGGTGATCGCCCTTGGCGGCATCGCCCGCAAGTCGACCACCGTGATGCAGACCTGCGCTGACGTGATGAACAGGCCCATCCAGGTGGTGGCCTCGGATCAGTGCTGCGCCCTGGGAGCGGCCATCTTTGCCGCCGTAGCGGCCGGGATCCACGGCGATGTGGCCAAGGCTCAGCGCCACATGGCGAGCGCCGTGGAGCGCACCCACCAGCCTGACCCTGAGCGGGTCACCGAATACGAGCGCCTCTACCAGCGCTACCTCGCCTGGGGCGCCGCCGCCGAGCCGCTCTACAACCGGGGGATACCGGCATGAACCTCAAGATGCTCAAGGAGCAGGTGCTCGTCGCCAACCTGGATCTGCCGCGCCACGAGCTGGTGACCTTCACCTGGGGCAACGTCAGCGGCATCGACCGAGAGCGCAATCTGGTGGTGATAAAGCCGAGTGGCGTCAGCTATGAGCGGATGCTGCTGGAGGACATGGTGGTGCTGGATCTGGCGGGCAAGCAGGTGGAAGGCACCTTGCGCCCCTCCTCCGATACCGCCACCCATCTGGTGCTCTATCGCGCCTATCCCGAGCTTGGCGGCGTGGTGCACACCCACTCCACCCACGCCACCGCCTGGGCCCAGGCGGGGCGTGCCATCCCCATTTTCGGCACTACCCAGGCCGACTACTTTCACGGCGAGATCCCCTGCTCGCGCCTGCTCACCCCGGGTGAAGTGGAGGAGGATTACGAGGGACTGACCGGTCACCTCATCGTCGAGACCCTCAAGCAGACGCCCATTCTCACCATGCCGGGGGTGCTGGTGGCCAACCACGGTCCCTTCAGCTGGGGCAAGAGTGCCGAGGACGCGGTACACAACGCCGTGGTGCTGGAAGAAGTGGCCCGCATGGCTTGGCTCACCGGCCAGATCAACCCCGCGGCCCGCCTCTTGCCTGATTACCTGCTGGAGAAGCACTACCAGCGCAAGCATGGCTCACACGCCTATTACGGCCAGACAAAAGCATAAACAGAGGACACCAAGATGGAATTGATGAAACAGCTGGAAGTGTGGTTCCTGGTCGGCAGCCAGCACCTGTATGGCGCCGCCACCCTGAAGCAGGTGGCCGATCACGCCCACACCATCACCAGCCAGCTCAATGAGCACGCCAGCCTGCCGGTCAAGATCGTGCTCAAGCCTACCGGCACCACCCTCGACGAGATAAGCGCGGTAGCCCGCGATGCCAACCACGACCAGCGCTGCATCGGGCTCATGGTGTGGATGCACACCTTCTCCCCCGCCAAGATGTGGATCCCGGCCCTCAGCCAGTTGCAAAAACCCCTGCTGCAGTTCCATACCCAGTTCAACCGAGAGCTACCCTGGAGCGAGATCGACATGGACTTCATGAACCTGAACCAGACCGCCCACGGCGGCCGTGAGTTTGGTTTCATGGGGGCTCGCCTGCGCCTGCCGCGCACCGTGGTGGTCGGTCACTGGCAGGATGAAGAGGCCCACCGTAAGCTGGGTAACTGGATGCGAGTCGCCGCTGCCATTCACGACAGCCGCCACCTGAAGATCGCCCGCTTTGGCGACAACATGCGCAACGTGGCGGTTACCGAGGGCGACAAGATTGAGGCTCAGATCCAGTTCGGTTATCAGGTGAACTACCACCCGGTCGGCGATCTGGTGAAGGTGATCGACGCCGTGCCTGCAAGCGACATCGAGGCGCTGCTGGCCGAATACGAAGAGAGCTACACCCTGACCGAGGCAGTGCAGGCGGGCGGGCCGCTTCGCGCCTCCCTCTATGAGGCGGCGCGCCAGGAGCTGGGGATGAAGAAATTCCTCACCGACGGCGGTTTTGGCGCCTTTACTACCACCTTTGAAGACCTTCACGGCCTGCACCAGCTGCCGGGGCTCGCCTGTCAGCGCCTGATGCAGCAAGGCTTCGGTTTCGGCGCGGAAGGGGACTGGAAGACCGCGGCCCTGCTGCGCACCCTCAAGGTGATGGGGGCAGGTCTTGCGGGCGGCACTTCTTTCATGGAGGACTACACCTACCATCTGGAGGCGGGCAACAACCTGGTGCTGGGCGCCCATATGCTGGAGGTCTGCCCCTCCATCGCCGCCGATAAACCCGTGCTGGATGCCCAGCACTTAGGGATAGGCAAGAAGGCCGACCCGGCCCGCCTGCTGTTCGCGGCCCCCGCCGGGAAGGCGGTCAACGCCAGCCTCATCGATCTGGGCAACCGCTTCCGGCTGGTGGTCAATCAGCTGGAAGTGGTGGACCTGCCAGAGGCCATGCCGAAACTGCCGGTGGCCAGCGCCCTGTGGCAACCCATGCCGGACCTGCAAACCAGCGCAGAGGCCTGGATCCTGGCCGGGGCCGCCCACCACTCGGTGTTTACCCAGTCGGTGGATATAGCGCAGTTGCGCACCTTCGCCGACCTCATGGGCATCGAGTGCGTGGTCATCGACGAGCACACCCGCATCCCCGAGCTCAAGCAGACCCTGCAGTGGAACGAGGTGTACTACAAAGTGTGCAACTAATTAACCAGTGGATGACTCACGATTTGCCACGGAGGATTTCTGCCCATAAAAAACGACGCCAGCTGGCGTCGTTTTTTATGGGCAGAAATCAGGGACTGACTTATGCCTTGGCGGGCAGGCTCAGGCGGGCAACTGCTTCCACATGCATGGAGTGCGGGAACATATCGACCGGCTGCACCTCATCCAGCACGAAGCCCTGCTTGACCAGCCAGGCGAGATCGCGGGCCAGAGTCTGCGGGTTGCAGGAGACATAGACCAGACGACGGGGCGCCATGGCGACCAGGGTCTGCAGTACCGCCTTGTCACAGCCTTTGCGGGGCGGATCCATCACCACCACGTCAGCGGTCACGCCCTGCGCGTGCAGCTCGGGCATCAGCTGTTCGGCTTTACCCACGTGGAATTCGGTGTGCTCGATGCCGTTGAGGGCCGCGTTGCGACGGGCATCGCTGATGGCGCTCTCGACCGACTCGATCCCCACCACCTTGGCGGCCTTGCCGGCCAGGAACAGGGAGATGGTGCCGATACCGCAATAGATGTCGAACACCGTTTCGTTACCGGTCAGCTCGGCATACTCAAGCGCGCTGGAGTAGAGCACATCGGTCTGGGTCGGGTTGTTCTGGAAGAAGGAGAGCGGCGAGATCTCGAACTCGAGCTCGTGGATCTTGTCGCGGATCACCCCTTCGCCCAGCAGCACCCGGTTGGTAGCGCCCAGAATGCGGTTGGTGCGCTCATCGTTGATGTTCTGCACCAGAGTGGTGACCGGCAGATCACTCAGGGCAGCCAGCAGCTCGGCTTCGAACGGCAGCTCTTCGCTCAGGGTCACCAGCACCACCATCAGCTCGCCGCTCTTGAAGCCCTTGCGGGTCATCAGGTTGCGCACGCAGCCGGTGTGGTTCACTTCGTCATAGGCGGCGATGTCATGCTCGCGCATCCAGTTGCGCACCCGGGCGTTCAGTTCCACATGCAGCGAGTCCTGCACCGCGCAGTCATCGGCGGTGATGAGGTCGTGGGAGTGCTTGCGATAAAAACCGATCTCGGCACCGGCATCGCAGCCACGCACTGCATATTGCGCCTTGTTGCGATAGGCGAACGGGCTCTCCATGCCAAGGATATCCTTGACCGGAGTGTCACCCAGCCCGGCCTGCGCCAGGGCGCTCTGCACCAGGGCCTGCTTGAGCTTGAGCTGGGCCGGATAGGCCAGCGGACGCACCTGACAGCCACCGCACTCGGTGTTGGGGCAGAAGTCGGCTACCCGGTCGGCGGAGGGCTGGAGCAGCTCGGCAACCTTGCCGTGCAGGTAGTTGGGCTTGACCTCGGTCAGCTCGACCAACGCCTGCTCACCCGGCAGCAGACCTTCGACAAACAGGGGGCGGTCGAACAGGCGTCCTTTGCCATCTCCTTTGTCGGTCAGTTCCAGGATCTCGATCTGGTGTTGATGTCCCACTAGCGGCATGAGCGGCTCCAAAAGTACAAATAAAGAGGGGGCGACGGGGCCGGTTTGGCCGACCCGTCACGAAAAGGTGGCAGAGTTTAGCGGAGATCCGGCCAAATTGCAGGCATTAAAAGCCCAATGGTTGTGGTACTACCCGCCCCGCTTTTGCATCCCGGCCAAATGGCCCGTGAGCAACGCCCCGCCAGCCCCCGTTCACCGCTGGTTGCGGCAAGGTAGCTCCCGTCAGGATCGGCCAATCCCCCTATCGAGCCATCAGTGGCACGCTGCGGCCCGTTACAGGGACAAACCACGCGGTATAAATCAAATTTATGGGTTTTCCTAAAATGGCCAAACTTTTACTTATACCAAGCCAATTGCGGTCACATGCGCCTCCGGCCAGCCGATGATGGCCAGCCGGGCATCCCCTCCGATCCGGACAAGATGGCCGGCCCGCGCCGCCCTTTCGCGGCTGCGGCAAATTTAGCCCTTGGGCCGCAACGCCCAGCCTGTTAAAATTCCGCCCTTGAAATTATCCTGGGCCCCGCGCCCGTTCTAGCTAAGGTCTACCGCGATGCGTACCAGCCAATATCTGCTTTCCACTCTCAAGGAAACCCCCTCCGACGCTGAAGTTGTCAGCCACCAGCTGATGCTGCGCGCCGGGATGATCCGTAAACTGGCCTCCGGCATGTATGCCTGGTTGCCAACCGGTCTGCGGGTACTGAAGAAAATCGAGAACATTGTTCGCGAAGAGATGAACAATGCTGGTGCCATCGAAGTCTCCATGCCGGTGGTTCAGCCCGCCGAGCTGTGGCAGGAGTCCGGCCGCTGGGATGACTACGGCCCCGAGCTGTGCCGTCTGACCGACCGTCACAACCGTCCCTTCGTACTGGGCCCGACCCACGAAGAGGTGATCACCTCGCTGATCCGTTACGAAGTGAACAGCTACAAGCAGCTGCCGCTCAACCTCTACCAGATCCAGACCAAGTTCCGCGACGAAGTGCGCCCCCGTTTCGGCGTGATGCGTGGCCGCGAATTCCTGATGAAGGATGCCTACTCCTTCCACATCGACAAAGAGTCTCTGGTCGATACCTACGAGAAGATGCACGCCGCCTACTGCAAGGCGTTCACCCGCATGGGTCTGAACTTCCGTCCGGTGCAGGCCGATACCGGCTCCATCGGTGGTACCGGTTCCCACGAATTCCAGGTGCTGGCCGAGAGCGGTGAAGACCTGATCGCCTTCTCCGATACATCAGATTACGCCGCCAACATCGAGATGGCTGAAGCGCTGGCGCCAGCTGGCGAGCGCGCTGCCGCAACCAAAGCCCTGACCAAGGTTGCTACCCCGAACGTTCACACCATCGACGAAGTGGCCGCTTTCCTGAACGTGGCACCGACCGCCATCGCCAAAACCCTGCTGGTACTGGCAGAGGAAGATGAGCACGGCAAGCAGGCCGTCATCGCGCTGGTACTGCGTGGCGACCACGAACTGAATGAAATCAAGGCCGAGAAACTGGCTGGCGTAGCCAACCCGCTGACCTTCGCCAACGACGAGCAGATCAAAGCGGCCGCCGGTTGCGACGCAGGCTCCATCGGCCCGGTCGGCTTTGCCGGTCGCATCATCGTCGATCGCAGCGCCGCCCATCTGGCGGACTTCGTCTGCGGCGCCAACGAGACCGGTTTCCACCTGACCGGTGCCAACTGGGATCGCGACATCACCGCTTACGAAGTTGCCGACCTGCGCAACGTAGTAGAAGGCGACCCGAGCCCGTGCGGCCAGGGCAAGCTGCTGCTCAAGCGCGGTATCGAAGTGGGCCACATCTTCCAGCTGGGTACCAAGTACTCCGAAGCGATGAAGGCGAGCGTGCTGAACGAAGGCGGCAAGTCCGTCACCATGGAGATGGGTTGCTACGGTATCGGGGTTTCCCGCCTGGTGGCCGCCGCCATCGAGCAGAACAACGACCAGTACGGCATCATCTGGCCGGATGCCATCGCTCCGTTCGAAGTGGCCATCGTGCCGATGAACATGCACAAATCCGAGCGCGTGGCCGAACAGGCACAGCAGTTCTACGCAGAGCTGAAAGCGGCCGGTGTGGACGTGCTGTTCGACGACCGTAAAGAGCGTCCGGGCGTGATGTTCGCCGACATGGAGCTGCTGGGTGTGCCGCACGCCATCGTCATCGGCGATCGCGGTCTGGACAACGGCGTGGTGGAGTACAAGTGCCGCCGCTCCGGCGAGAAGCAGGAAGTGGCCATCAGCGAGATTATCGCCATGCTCAAGGCCAAGCTGGGCCGTTAATTCCGCCCCCTTGCCTGAATAAAAAAGCGCGCCAAATGGCGCGCTTTTTGTTTCTGTGTGCTCTGACGACCACAACCGGATGACGGATAGCTGCCTCAGGGATTGCGACCGATAAAGAGATCGGTCACGTGGCAGCTGCTTCGAGCTTCCAGTGCGTCGAGCATATAGGCCGCCGCATCTTCCGGAGTCATGAAACCACTCGAGTCAACGTGATCCGAGTTATCCCAGAATTCGCTGCGGATCCCGCCCGGATAGAGGTTGACCAGCCGCAGCGGCGAGCCTTTCAGCTCGGCGCGCAACGACTCCAGAAAGCCACGCATCCCCCATTTGGAGGCGCAGTAGAGGCTCTCGTTGGCCTTGCCCACCTGCGCGGCGGAGGAGAGCACGTTGGCCAGTACCCCGCCCTTCTCGCCGATAAGGCGCACCGTCTGCTGAGCCACCAGAATGGTGGAGATGAGATTGCTCTCCACCACCCGGCGGATCTGCTCGGCGGTGTAGACACTGACCGGGCCAAACTCGCCAGCGCCAGCGCAGTGGAGCACCATGTCGGGCAGGCCGCCCCACTCCACCGCAGCGGCGAAGGCAACGTCGACCTCTTCATGGTGCGCCAGATCGGCGGCGATGCCGATCACCGCGTTGCCGAGCAGTTGTTCCTGCTCCTGCAGTCGCTGATAACGGCGCCCCATCATGGAGACCTGATGGCCCCGCTCAACCAACCCAATGGTCAGCGCCCGGCCCAGACCGGAACCGGCACCTGTCACTATGATGTGGCCCATTATCGCTCCTCGTCGTCAGTTGACGGTCAGATTAGAAAGTGAATTCACCACCCATAAACCAGCCATCAACAGAGAATGCTCTGATAGATGTTGGCGAAGAATATCACTCCCCATTGTCATGACGGTCAGATTAGAAAGTGAACTCACCACCCATGAACCAGCCATCAACAGAATGCTCTGATAGATGTTGGCGAAGAATATCACCCCCCATTGTCATGACGGTCAGATTAGAAAGTGAATTCACCACCCATGAACCAGCCATCAACAGAATGCTCTGATAGATGTTGGCGAAGAATATCACTCCCCATTGTCATGACGGTCAGATTAGAAAGTGAACTCACCACCCATGAACCAGCCATCAACAGACTGGTCGATGTTGGCGAAGTCGACCTTGGCTTCACGCCAGCCGGCACGCAGCTTGACCGGCACGGAAGAGAACTTGTATGCACCGCCCAGACGGTAGTCATAGTTGTCCGCATCGTGAGTGCGCAGATCGCCGAAGAAGGAGATGCCGGTACCCGGGACCTTCACTTCACTACCGGCATAGGCCATCAGAGTGTTGTCGTCATAGCCCTTGCGACCGATGTAAACCTGTTCGCCATCGTAGTGACGACCGGTCATGCCCAGATCGATCTTGAACAGATCGTTGTTGAACAGACGGTAGTAAAGGCTCAGATCGTAGGCGGTCAGGTCGTTCTTGAAGTTGCCGCCGGAGGTGCTGAAATCGGAGATTTCAAACTTGGCGTTCGGCAGGAAGATGATGCCGTGTTCCAGCTGCAGATAGCCGTTCCAGTTATAGCTGTCGTCATAGCTGCCATCGGCAGTTGCACCGTAAGCCTGACCACTACCCTGAGCAGCCCATACATCAGCACCGGCAGCAAAACGCCAGTCATCAGCGGCCATGGCCCCCTGGCTGCACAGAGCCAGTACAACACCGGCAATCAGCGTCTTTTTCATCACGTCACTTCCTCTTGCATACATGGAAAAGAGCACTATTTTACTCGGCACAGCCAAAATACCCAGCGCGAATGCTAAACCAGCGACGACAAATGTCAGTGCTTCATATGCTTCATGCCAGCCATTGGCTCAATCGGCTTCACTGGCAGCGACAAATCCAGCTTCTGACCGTCGTCCATGGTCAGGGTCAGCGGCATCGGGCTCTTTTCGGAGAGCGCGCCAATCTCGAACAACATGATGTGGAAGCTGCCGGGCTGAAGCGCCACTTCGCCCTTGGCCGGGATCTCGATGCTCTCGACCTGACGCATATTCATCACTCCATTCTTGTATAGGTGGGTATGCAGCTCGGCGCGGCCCGCCGCCGAAGAGGCTGCCGCCACCAGCTTGACCGGCTGGTCGGCGTCATTCTTGAGCACCATGAAGGCGGCCGTGTTGGGGGAACCCGGCGGCAGCAAGCGCACATAGCCATCCACAGCATCCACCTTGGCCAGCGCGGGAGCAGCCATGCCAAGCACCAGCAGAGAATAAAGCGCACGTTTAAACATGGTTGAAATCCTTTTATGATGTTGTTAAACGGCACCAAGGTTACTCCAGCAGTAATCTTTTTTGCACCCTTCAATAACAAGGATTTAGACATGGCCCCCATTCTCGTCGCCGAGCAGCAGGATGGCTTGCTCACCCTGACGCTCAACCGCCCCGACAAGCGCAACGCCCTCAACACCGCCCTCTATCAGCAGCTGGTGAGTGCCCTGCAGCAGGCGGCAAGCGATGAGGAGGTGCACGCCCTGCTGCTGCAGGGTCAGCGCGACTGTTTTACTGCGGGCAATGATCTGGCCGATTTCGTCGGCAAGAGTTCGCTGGAGGCCGACGATCCCATCCTGCAGTTCCTCCACACCCTGGCCGATTTTCCCAAGCCGGTGATCGCGGCAGTCGGCGGCCCGGCGGTGGGGATCGGCACCACCATCCTGCTCCACTGCGATCTGGTCTATCTGGCGGATAACGCCCGTCTGCAGCTCCCCTTTGTCGAGCTGGGGCTGGTGCCGGAGTTCGCCTCCAGCCTGCTGCTGCCGCGCATGGTGGGTCATCTCAAGGCAGCGGAGCTGTTGCTGCTGGCCGAGGCAATCGATGCAGAAGAGGCGCTGCGGCTCGGGCTCGCCAACAAGGTGGTGGCGGCCGATACCCTGCTCGCCTTTGCCCGCGAGCAGGGGCTCAAGCTGGCAAGCAAGGCGCCCAAAGCAGTGCAAAAGAGCAAGGCGCTAATGAAACAGGAGCTAAAACAGGCGGTCCACTTCGTCATCGATCTGGAGGCGCGCGCCTTCGCCCAAGCGCTGCAAGGAGAAGAGGCGCAGCAGCGCATTGCCCACAGGCTCAAACGCCGCAGCTGAGATCGACGCCTGTCAGTTGAGGCGAAAGCGGCCGATCAGTTCGCAGCCCTGTACCTTGTCCTGCAACTGGATCAGTTTGGCTATTTCGGGGTTGGGATGGCGCTTCAAGAAGGCGAGCAGGGCGCCGCGACAGCAACCCAGCTCGCTGATCAGCGCCTCGCACTCCCGGTTGGGGCACTGCGGCACCAGCGCTGTCACCAGTTCGGCGGCAAGCTTGAGATAACGCAGCTCGTAAGCGGGTTCATCCATCGACCGCCAGAAGTCGGCCAGCCGGTGGCAGGTGGCGACCCGCATGGTGGCCAGTTCGGCAAGCTCAACCTCGCTCATCTCGTAAACATCCCCCAGCGCCTGCTGATAGAAGCAGACGGCGGCCCCCAGCGAACCGGCCTGCCACGACCGCTCCGCCTCCAGCATGTAACGCTGCCAACTTTCTGGTGTCATCTCGCTCTCCCCTCGCGATTCATCAGGGTGATCCATGATGGCTAATTGAGAATAAATATCAACCAGATGGTTAGTGCAGGATCTATCCATTCTGCTTGGCAAATCACCATTGTTCCCCTTATGATCGCGCCGATTTCCCATATCAGGGCCAACCCCGAATGCGACCCCGTCTGCCCCAAATGCTGGGCTGCTCTCTGCTCTGCGTGCCCCGCATGCTGGTCTGGATCTATTAGCTGCGCGCCATCGAACGCAACCAATTAAATCCATCCAACAAAGGAGTACCAAGATGAAAACCTGCCAGCACTGGTCACAGGTCGAATACCTGCATCTGACGGTCAGCAACCCCAACATCCGCCTCAAGGGGCAACACAGCTACTACTCGGGCGCCTGGGATGGTCCCTTCGAACAGGAGGTGGTGCGCTACCTCTATGGCGACAGCTTCAGCCGCCATCCCGATACCGGCTGGGAGCCGCTGTGGCATATCGACCAGCTCCATATCGGCGACTACGTGCAAATTGCCGCCGGGGTGAAGATCATCATGGGCGGCAACCACACCCACAACACCGCCTTCATCAGCACCTATCCGTTTGCTGATCTGGAAGCGCTCAAGCGCAGTTACCGCCCTGCCGGCGATACCCGCATCGGCAACGATGTCTGGATCGGTATGGAGGCGATGATCATGCCCGGCGTCACCATCGGCGATGGCGCCATCATCGCCGCCCGGGCGCTGGTCACCAAAGATGTGCCGCCCTATGCCATGGTGGCGGGCACGCCAGCGGCCATAGTCCGGATGCGCTTTACCGAGAGCGAGATAGCCCGGCTGCAGGCCCTCGCCTGGTGGGATTGGCCGGACGAACAGGTCAATGCCCTGTTGCCGCTGATCCAGCAAGGTGATGTGGCGCTGCTCGAACAAGCTGCCGCCACCTGGCAGAGTCAGGCTTCTGTGCCAGACGCGACGCAATAACGCGCAGACCGACATAAAAAGAGGGCGACCCGCGGGTCGCCCTCTCTCATGGTTTGACCGTCAACCTGCCGCTTTCGACTGATTGAGGCTGCACTGTCTGCCGGGATAACCGGGCAGATCCTTGGCATCGCTGCCACAGGCGAGTCGTTTGGCCTGCTGCAGGCGGGCCGCCAGATTGGCCCTATCCACCGGCATCCACTGCATCTGCTTGCCGAGCCAGCTGGCCCAGGCAAACTCGACGAAATAGACCTGATTACTCTTGCTGAAATAGCCCGCATTCTGCAGCAACCCGGCCAGAGTGCGATAGGGGTAATCTGGCAGCTTGTCGACACTGCTCGGCAATTGCTCAGGGGTCAACGGTTGCCCCTTCTCATCCTTGAGCCAGGCCCAGTTGTTGTTCTGCATCTGGCTCCAGAAATTGTCTTTATCCTGCACCCGACCGATCACCTTGACCCGCACCTGCTTGAGCCCCTGTTGCCACAGCGCTTTAGTCAGGTGGTGTCTATCGACCAGCCAGTAACCGCCATCCGGCGCAATCACCACAGGGATCTCTTTCTTTTTCATCAACTTGTCGAGCTGTTTTGCGCTCATGCCAACCAAAGCGGCCTGCGTTTCATCCACCTGGATCTGACCAACCCCCCCCTGAGTCGGATGCAGGGCCTCGATGCCGATCTCGCACCAGTTGCCCACCCCAGTGTCGCGCTGGCACGGGGCCAGCGCCCAGGCCCCCTGGCTCAAAACACAGGCCAGCAATAACCATGCTTTCATCGTTTGACACTCCTCGCCACATTGAACTGCAGGGTCGCCAACGACCCCCTTCCCCTCACTTGAGGATGAGAGCCGAATGCTGGCGGTCTGACCAGCAAACGGGATATCATGATTTCCCGTCTGTCGGCGACATTTTCTCGCCGAGTTTTCTCCCCGCTTCACACTATTTGAAGGATCCGACCCATGAAAGGATGGAGCCCCTTGCTGGCCCTGCTGGGCTGCAGCGCAGTCCATGCTGCCGATATTCCTGCCGGAACACAACTCGCCACCGAACAGGTGGTGGTTCGCCACCTGAAAGATGAACCGGCCAGCCTCAGCCCGCTCAAGCTGGTCGGCTTGCCCGAGTTGCAGGTGTTGCGGGATCTGTTCGAAGGGCTGCTGACCCAGGGGCCGGATGGCAAACCCGTCCCCGCCGTTGCCGTGCGCTGGGAGAACAAGGACAACCAGCTCTTCACCTTCCATCTGCGCCCGGATGCGCGCTGGTCCAATGGCGATCCGGTCAAGGCGGGCGACTTCGTCTATGGCTGGCGCAAACTGGTCGATCCGAAGGAGGCGGCCACCTTTGCCTGGTTTGCCCAACTGGCCCGCTTCGACAAGGTGGACGAGATCATGGCAGGCAAACTGCCCGCCAGCGAGCTGGGAGTCAAGGCACTCGACGACCATACCCTGCAGGTGACCCTCTCTCAGCCAGTGCCCTACTTCCTGAGCCTGCTGACCCACCCCAGCCTCTCCCCGTTGCATCAGGCCAGCATCGAGAAATTTGGCAACCAGTGGACCCAGCCCGGCAAGCTCGTCGGTAACGGTGCGTTTGTGTTGAGCAGCCGGGTGGTCAACGAAAAGCTGGATCTGATCCCCAATCCCCACTATTGGGACAAGGCACACACTGTGCTAACGCGGGTCATCTTCATGCCGATCAATCAAGAGACCGCCGCCACCAAACGCTACTTGGCTGGCGATCTCCATATCACCGAGTCCTTCCCCAAAGAGCAGTACGACAAGCTGATGAAAGAGATCCCGGGGCAGGTCTACACCCCGATGCAGCTTGGCACTTACTACTACGCCTTCAATACCCGCCAGCCACCGCTGAGCGATGTGCGGGTGCGCAAAGCGCTCTCCTACGCCATCGACCGTGCCCTGATTGCCGACAAGGTGCTCGGTACCGGTGAGAAGCCGGCCTACCACTTCACCCCGGATGTGACTGCGGGCTTCGAGCCCAAGGCCAATCTGCTCTCAAGCAGCAGCCAGCAGGAGCTGGACAACAAGGCACAGGCGTTGCTCAAGGAAGCAGGTTACGGCCCGGACAAACCGCTCAAGCTCTCCCTGCTCTACAACACCGCGGAAGTGCACAAGAAGATGGCGCTCGCCATTGCCAATATGTGGAAGCAGAAGCTGGGCGCCCAGGTGGAGCTGACCAATCAGGAGTGGAAAACCTATCTCGACAGCCGCCAGAGCGGCCAGTTCGAAGTGATCCGATCCTCCTGGGTGGCCGACTACAACGATCCGTCAGCTTTCCTCGGTCTGTGGGGATCTCACCACAGTGGCAACATGACCGGCTTTGCCAATGCGACCTATGACCAGTTGCTGAGCAAGGCGGCCACCACCCGCGACAGCGGTGCCCGCAGCCGGCTGTTTGATGAAGCGGAGAGCATCCTTGAGCAACAGGCGCCCATCGCCCCCATCTATCAGTACACCAACGCCCGGCTCATCAAGCCCTGGCTCAAGGGCTACCCTATCAACAACCCGGAAGATGTGGCCTATAGCCGCCAGCTCTATATCGTCAAACACTGAGCTGGCATCCAGCGCTGAAACAACGAGGGCCGCCGATTGGCGGCCCTGTTATTGATGCTATTCATATCCCGGATTCAAACATAGAATGCCCGCTTTCCCGCATCATCACTCGCTCACCATTCATCATGCGTTACCTGTTACTGCTCCCCCTGCTCTGGACGCTGCCAGCCCGGGCAGAGAGTGAATCTCACTGCCAGCAAGCCTTTGTCGACTGGATGCTGCACCACCAACAGCAGTTCAGCGATCGCAAGGCGGACAAGATGTCACGGCGGCAGGCCGAGCGAGCTATCGACCTCGCCCGCCAGGAGTACGAAAAGGCGGGCAGCTTCTGCCAGGCCCTGCAGCAAATCGAGGAGGCTCGCGACAGAGATCCCCGCCTCGCCCCGAGAGAGGGGGAGATCCACAACTTCCAGCCCGCCAGCTGAGCCTCTGCTCACGGCCGATTGAGATAAAAAAAGCGCGTCACAAGACGCGCTTTTTTCGCTTTGCCAAACCGCGCCGTTATGCGCCCTGCTCGCTGGCGGCAAACTCCGGCACCTTGGCCATGGCATCCAGCACCACCTGAATACCGGCGCCCGGTTTGCAGGCGTTCTCGCTCAGATGACGGCGCCAGGCGCGAGCACCCTGCATGTTCTGGAACAACCCCAGAATATGGCGGGTCATGTGGGAGAGGTAGTTGCCCTTGGCCAGCTCCTGCTCGATATAGGGCAGCATCATCCGCACCACCTCGTGACGGCTCGGCACGGCGTTGTTCTGACCAAACACCAGATTGTCTACCTGCGCCAGAATATAGGGGTTCTGATAGGCTTCACGCCCCATCATGACACCATCAACATGCTGCAGATGCTCGAGGGTCTGCTCCATGGAAGTGACACCGCCGTTGAGGGCGATGGTGAGATCCGGGTAATCCTGCTTGACCCGATAGACGCGAGGGTAATCGAGCGGCGGGATCTCGCGGTTCTCCTTGGGACTCAGGCCGCTCAGCCACGCCTTGCGGGCATGGACGATGAAGGTATCGCAACCGGCGTCGCGCACCTGCTCGATAAAGGCCTGCAGAAATTCGTAGGAGTCCTGATCGTCGATACCGATACGGGTCTTCACCGTCACCGGAATATCGACCACATCGCGCATCGCCTTGACGCAGTCCGCCACCAGCGCCGGTTCGCCCATCAGGCAAGCTCCAAAGCGGCCATTCTGCACCCGATCGGAGGGGCAACCGACGTTGATGTTCACTTCGTCATAGCCGCGCTCTTCGGCCAGCTTGGCACAGCGCGCCAGATCGGCGGGATTGCTGCCGCCCAGCTGCAGGGAGATGGGATGCTCCTGCTCGCTGTAACCCAGATAATCCCCCTTGCCGTGGATGATGGCACCAGTGGTCACCATTTCGGTATAGAGCAAGGTCTGGCGGCTCATCAGACGGTGAAAATAACGGCAATGCCGATCGGTCCAGTCCAGCATGGGGGCGATGGAAAAACGCTGCGCCTGCATAAAAATCATCCGGGTTGGCTAAAGAAAGGGGCGGATTTTATCACAACGTGAAGCAGCCCCAGAAAATGAATTTTGTCGCCGCGCCATGCGAGGCCCTGTGATAGTATCCGGCTAATAGAAAGGGTATCTGCGCGATCATGAATCAAGACCAACTTTTACAACGAGCCGAGCGACTCTGTGTACAGCGAGGGATCCGCTTCACCCCGACCCGACGTCAGGTATTTCGCCTGCTTGCGGCACACGGCAACGCCATCAGCGCCTATGATTTGTTAGCCCAGTTGCAGCAAACTGAAGCCAATGCCAAGCCGCCAACCGTTTATCGGGCACTCGATTTCCTGCTCGAACAGGGTTTTGCCCACAAGGTGGAATCGCTCAACGCCTTCATATTTTGCTGTCACTTCGACCATGCCCACCCGATGCAGCTGCTTATCTGCGACCAGTGTGGCGAGGTGGTCGAGCTGCATGACCCGGCGATCGATAGCGCGTTTTCCGAGCAAGCCCATCTCCATGGTTTTACTATTACCAATAAGACGATAGAGGCACATGGTCAATGTGCTCGCTGTACGCCCACTGTAGGAAGTCATCATGAAGGCTGATTTTGTAAACCCGTTCCTGCTATCCCTGCTCAATGTGCTCTCCACCATGGCACAATTGGAACTCAAACCGGGCAAACCCAAGCGCAAGATGGACGAACTGGCTCGCGGTGATGTATCCGGCCTGATCGGCATGGTCGGGCCGCAAACCCGTGGCTCGCTTTCCATCAGCTTCGAGAAGGGACTGGCGCTGGAGATCATGCGCCGCATGCTGGGGGAGGCCCCTGCCACTATCAACGAAGAGGTGACCGACATGGTTGGCGAGATCACCAATATGGTTACCGGTGGCGCCAAACGGATGCTTGGCGAGAAAGGTTACGAATTTGACATGGCCACTCCGGTCATCGTCTCCGGCCCCAACCACACCATCACCCACCGGGCTGATGGCACCAAGATCATGATGCCGTTCGAATCAGATTACGGTCGCGCCACCATCGAAATCTGTTTCGAGTAACTCTATGTGGAAAGCGTTGAAATGGATTTTCATCTGCTGGGCCCTGTTGCTGATCCTGTCGGATATCCAGATCAGCACCTCCCTCTACAAATACGAGGATAACCGGGTACTCATCAACTTCCCGCGCTGGCAAGCCAAACAGCCCTGGGGCACCGTCGAGTGGCATGCCGGGCGGGTACAAACCCACTGGTATGGTCTGGCAGGAAAGCCCAAGCCGGAAGAGCCGCAAATCTGATCCGTCAGAGCGTGAGAAAACTCGGTGCACCACTCACAAAAGAGGCCAGCATATGCTGGCCTCTTTGCTATTCAACAGATTCTGCGTCAGGCAGCTTCTGCGGCCAGCTCTGCACGGGCTCTCACCAGCATGCCGAGACCACAAGCCAACAGGGTTGGTATCAGCCAGGCCAGTCCCTTGTCAAACAGCGGCAGAAAAGCGAATGCATCCATCTTCATGCCCGCAGCACCCAGACCATCCAGACACCCGAACAGGAAGGCAACCGCCAACACGGCACGAAACACCATGCGGGGGCGACTAAAGAACCCCTTCAGGAAGGTGACCAGCACCAGCGCGATAGCCACCGGATAGATGGCCACCAACACCGGAATGGAGAGGGTGATCAGCTGACTCAAGCCTACGTTGGCCACCAGCACGCATACGCAGCCCATCAGCAGGACCCACTTGCGATATGTCCAACCAGCCAGACCATGGAAGTAGTCAGCACAGGCACTGAGCAAGCCGACGGCGCTGGTAAAACAGGCCAGGGTAATGATGGCAGCCAGTATGAGCTGTCCTGGCTGACCAAACAGACTCGACACGTAGGCGTTGACAATGGCACCACCATTGCTGATGTCGGTCGCCACACCCTCTGCACTGTTGCCCAGATAGAACAGGGAAATATAGACAGCCGAAAGACCTGTCGCCGAAATCAGACCCGCCATAGTCAAATACTTGAACTGACTGGGGTAATCTTCGATGCCCTTGCGGCGCAGCAAGCCGATAATGAGCGAGCCAAACATCAGGGAGGCCAGGGTATCCATGGTGTTATACCCCTCAAGCATCCCCTTGATGAGCGGGGCCTCGACATATTCACCGCTGGCCTCTGGCATACCACCCTGCGGAGTCATAAACACACCGATCGCCAGGATCAACAGCATTACCATCAAGGCTGGCGTCAGGTACTTGCCCACCGCATCCAGCAACCGGCCACGATTCAACGACATCAGCATGACCAGCGCAAAAAAGATCAGGCTGTAGAACAGTAATCCGTTCTGGCCGGCCTCGCCCAGCCAGGGTTTTAGCCCCATTTCATAAGCCACCAGACCGGTGCGAGGCGTTGCAAAGGCGGGTCCCATAATGATGTAGATGGCAATGGCCAGTGCAGTGGCCACACTGGGTGGCAGGTAGCGAGTCATCGCTGTCAAACCACTGCAGCCCTGCCCGGCACTACCTCGGGCAACCGCGACCAGAGTGAGCAGAGGAAGTCCGACTGCGGTCAGTAGAAAGCCGACCATAGCAGCTAACAAATGTTCACCGGCCATAAAACCTGCCAGCGGTGGAAAAATAATATTGCCAGCCCCCAAATAGAAGGCAAACGTCATAAACCCCAATCCGAATACGTCGGACAATTTCAATGATTTCGTCAAACCCAACCTCATCTGCCTTATCAGCTTGTTCTTGTTGATTACACCCACTGCCTGGCAGATAACCTGACAACAATACCTTTCATTTCATCCATGGTCCGGATAACCGGACGAGAGCGTCACTTGAGCATAAATAAGAGATATTTGAACTCAATCACACATTAATATCTTGAAATGCCATGCTTGACCAGAATTAATCCCCAAGCAGATGGGATGCAACAAAGCAGGGGAAGATGGCAGCTTCATCACCTTGGGTAACCTGATGGCACAGGATGCCCGAACATCATGCTGCCGAAGATGGCCACCCAGAAAACAGAAGAGCCTGCGCAAGGCAGGCTCTTGTTACAGCAATAGTCAGAGTGATCAGGCTGCTTCGACAGCCAGCTTGTCGGCTGGACGAACTACCATCCCCACGACACAGGCCAGCAAGGTCGGCATCAACCAGGCAAGACCCTTGTCAAACAGCGGCAGGAAGGCAAACGCATCCATCTTCATGCCAGCTGCACCCAGACCATCCAGGCAACCAAACAGGAAGGCAACCACCAGCACGGCACGGAATACCAGACGGGGGCGACCAAAGTAACCCTTCAGGAAGGTGACCAGCACCAGCGCAACAGCAACCGGATAGATGGCAACCAGCACCGGGATGGAGAGGCTGATGAGCTGGCTCAGACCTACGTTGGCAACCACGGCGCAGATGACGCCCAGCAACACCACCAGCTTCTTGTAAGCCATACCGGTCAGGTTATGGAAGAAGTCAGAGCAGGCGGAGATCAACCCCACGGCGGTGGTGAAGCAGGCCAGGGTAATGATGGCGGCCAGAATGAATTGACCAGGCTGACCAAACAGACTCAGCACATAGGCGTTGACAATGGCACCACCATTGCTGATATCGGTCGCCACACCAGCAGCCGTGTTCCCCAGACGGAACAGGGAAACGTAGACCACACACAGACCGGTGGCGGAGATAAGACCGGCGATGGCCAGATACTTGAACTGACTCTCGTAGTCATTGATCCCTTTCTGGCGCAGCAGGTCGACAATCAGTGCACCGAACATCAGGGACGCCAGGGTATCCATGGTGTTGTAGCCTTCCAGGATCCCTTTCACCAAGGGGCTGTTCTGATAGTCACCGGACGCATCAGGCATGGTGCCCTGCGGCGCCACGAATACCCCGACAGCCAGAGCCAGCAACAGCAACATCAACACCGGGGTCAGATATTTGCCGATGGCATCCATCAGCTTGCCCTGGTTCATGGAGACCAGTATGGCGACACCAAAAAAGATCACGGTATAGATAGCCAAACCCATTTGCCCCATATCACCGATAAAAGGCTTGAGACCCATCTCGTAGGCCACCAGGCCGGTACGGGGTGCAGCAAAGGCCGGGCCGATGATGATGTAGATGGCAACCGCCAGTACAGTAGCCACGCCGGCAGGCAGCAGCTTGGTCATCCCCGCCCAGCCGTTACCGGCTTTCGCCACAGCCAGAATAGTAACCAGGGGCAGACCTACTGCAGTGACCAGAAAACCCAGCATCGCCAGGGAGAGGTGCTCACCGGCCAGGTAACCGGCCAACGGCGGGAAAATGATATTACCGGCGCCCAAATAGAAGGCGAAGGTCATAAACCCTAATCCGAGGACATCGGACAATGTGAGTGATTTCTTCAAGTTCAACCTCGTCTGTCTTGTAAATTATTGCTTGTTATAGTTTTTATCGGTCATCGACCAGTGTGTTCAGGGGAGTAAAAAAAAGAGCCCCGCTTGATTTTTCATCTTAACCAGTGGTTTTAGCTGGTCTGAAGCGGGTGCTCGATCTGGAACCAGCATAATGGCGTGAAAAAATAGTTCAAGACGAAATTTACATCTTCAAATAGAAGGGGTTGGTCAGATGGATATATCTGTTGGAATAGCCTCCTTCAGCAGAATGGATCACAATCTCCCCCCTCTCACACCTGTTTAATCCTCTACCAAGTAGCAATAAAACACGATTTGCCTCTTTACCCTCTCTGGTGATAACAGCTGTATAACAAACGCCATACAGATCATAATCTGCCGAGATGCATAAAATTTCATCAGCCATGGCCACAGGAAGCACCAGCGCCACCTGCCCCGCCGGAGCCAGCAAACGATTGCAAGCCGCCAGTAATCCGTGACTGTCGAGGGCGCCGGTATGACGGGCCAACGCCCGCGCCGGATCGCGAAATGACTGGCCTGCCACGAAATAGGGGGGGTTGGAGACGATGAGATCGTAGGGGGCGGCCTGATAATCCTGAATGGCACTCTCTATGATGGTCACCCGATCGGCCCAGGGAGAAGCGGCGACATTTTCCCGGGCCTGACTCGCCGCATTAATATCCAGCTCGACCGCATCGAGGCGGCAGTCAGATCTGCTGCGCTGGGCCAGCATCAGCGCAATGAGGCCGCTGCCAGTGCCAATATCGAGGACCCGCCGCGCCTGTTCGAGCGGGGCCCAGGCTCCGAGCAGGATGCCATCGGTACCTACTTTCATGGCACAACGATCATGATTGATATGGAACTGTTTGAAGGTAAATCCGCGACTACGTCCCATCTGGCCCCCGTCATCTGCAAAAATGGTTGGCGATTATAGCGACTAAGCCACTCTCACCATAGGAGCCGACGAGATAATCGCCTATAATCTGCCGTTTCCTTAATGACCGAGTATTGCCATGAGCCAGTCCTTTGATGATTTCGACCTGCACCCAGCCCTCAACCGGGCCTTGGCCGAGATGGGATTCACCCGCCCCACTACCATCCAGCAGATGGTGCTGGAGCCAGCCCTGGACGGTCGCGATATTCTGGCATCCGCTCCGACCGGTACCGGCAAGACCGCCTCTTTCCTGCTGCCTGCGCTCCAGCACCTGCTGGACTTCCCACGCCGCAAGCCCGGCCCCTGCCGCATGCTGATCCTGACCCCGACCCGCGAGCTGGCGCTGCAGGTCACTGCCCACGCCAAGGCGCTGGCGGCCCACACCAACCTCAGCATCGAAACCATCATCGGCGGCGTCAGCCACGATGAGCAGTTGCCCGCCCTGACCAAGACCACCGACATCGTGGTCGCCACCCCGGGCCGCCTGCTCGAATACATCGAGAAAGAGGAGTTCGAGAGCCACGACATCGAAGTACTGGTTCTCGATGAAGCCGACCGCATGCTGGACATGGGCTTCATCAAGGATGTGAACCGCATCGTGGCCGAGGCGCGCTACCGCAAACACACCATGCTCTTCTCCGCCACTCTGGAAGGAGCTGGCCTGGAGAAGTTCGCCAACGAGATCCTCAAAGATCCGGTTGAGCTGCACGCCGAACCGCCGCGCAGCGAACGTCGCCCCATTACCCAGTGGGTACATCTGGCCGATGACGCAGCCCACAAGCTGGCCCTGCTGATCCATATCCTGAAAGATCCGGAAACCCAGAAAGCCATCGTCTTCGTCAAAACCCGCGAGCGCCTGGCGGAACTCTCCGGTCAGCTGCAAGCCGCAGGCGTACCCTGTGCCTGGATCCGCGGTGAGATGGAGCAGAGCAAGCGTGTCGAGTCGATCCGCAAGTTCCACGCCGGGGAAGTGCCCTTCCTGATCGCCACCGACGTCGCCGCCCGCGGCATCGACCTGCCGAACGTCAGCCATGTCATCAACTACGACATGCCCTACGGCGCCGATGTTTACGTCCACCGGATCGGCCGTACCGGCCGCGCTGGCAACCGTGGCTGTGCCATCAGTCTGGTGGAAGCTCACGACATGGCGATGGTCGCCAAGATCGAACGCTACACCGAAGAGCGCCTCAAGCGCCGGGTGATCGACGAGCTGCGCCCCAAACATAAAGAGGCGCGGGTGCCAGTGAAGAAGAAAAAGCCGGTCGATGGCAAGAAGAAAGCAGCCAAGAAGAAAAAGAAGAAGTGATAGCTAGACGCTAACAAGAAGGGCCATCCCGCGGGATGGCCCTTCTGCATTCTGTGCATCTGGCAAATCGGAGCAGTGTCGCTCCGGGCTCGTCACCGCCGTTGCTGGGCTATTTGCAGCCAGAACGGCTCACTATAAATTTAATTTATGGGTTTTAGCTGAATGCCCTAACCGAAACTTATAGTGACCCTCATCCGGTCATCTGAGCATGAATTTGCCCGTCAGGCGCCCTGCGGAGCCATCGCCCGATCCGGGCAACGAATCTGCCAGCCTGTCAGGCCACCGTCTTGCGCATGCCGATATGGGGGATATCGTCCTCGACATATCCCTCTCCCTCGGCCACAAAGCCATGCTGGCCGTAGAAGCCTTGCAGATGGGCCTGCGCCCCCAACCAGATGCTATCCGAAGGCCAGCGCGCCTCGCACGCCTGCACCGCCTCGCCGATCAGCTTATGACCGAGACCGCCGCCACGCGCCTTGGGTGAGGTCACCACCCGGCCGATGGCAGCGCCACTCTCATCACTAATACCGGGCGCCATGATCCGCGCATAGGCGGCCAGCAGATCGCCCTGATAGCCGAGCAGGTGCCAAACCCCTTCGCGGCGATCGAGCCCATCCAGATCCTGAAAGTGGCAGGTCTGCTCCACCACGAACACCTCGGCCCGCAGCGCCAGCAACTCATACAACTCGTCAGTGGTCAGTTCAGACCAGGGTTTCAGGATCCAGTTCATCGGCAACTCCTTATCAGTTCGGCCTGCCAGCATAATCGTGGCGCCCGCGCCCTGCATTAACCTTTGTTAAGTTCTTTCAGCCGTTTGCAAATGCGGCTCAGGCCGACTGGCGGGCTTGATGCCAAGGCGCACTGTATGAAAGGTCTGAAATCTGGTGGCAACACAGCCCTCATGGCGCATCGGCGACACTACTCCTTGTTCAGCGCTTTCAACCGCTTGCGAATGCGACTAAGACTGATGGGAGTAATGCCGAGATAGGCGGCGATCTGGTGGTCGGGCACTCTGGCATCGAGTGCGGGAAAGCTGTCGAGAAAGTGCTGATAGCGCGCCTGCGGGCTGCCAGTCAGCAGCAACTGCTCCTTCTCCTCCTTGATGCGCAGCTGCACCTCCAGCAGGTGCTGGTACCAGCGCGGCCAGCCGGGCAGCTGGCGCAAGTCGGCCAGACTGAACAGCTGCAGGCGGCAGTGCTCCAGCGCCTCCACGCTGTAACGGGCCGGCTCGCCACTGAGCAGATGGTGGAAGTCGAGAAAATCATCCCCCTCCCAGTAGAACTCCTTGATGTACTCGCGGCCATCCTCCAGCACCAGCTTGGCTCGCAGCAGCCCCTGCTCCACCCTGACCAGCAGATCCGGGCTGTCGCCAGCGTGCCAAAGGCAGGTTTTCGGGCTGAGGGTCAGCGGACGGGCAAAAGAGAGGAGGCGCGCGGCCTCCTCTTTATCTGCGACCTGCGCCCAATCGAAGGGAGGTCTGTCGGTCAGCATGGTTAACCGCGACGCTGACGCACGGCTTCAAACAGGCAGACGCCGGTCGCCACCGAGACGTTGAGGCTGGATACCGCCCCCGCCATCGGGATGCTTACCAGCTCGTCGCAGTGCTCGCGGGTCAGGCGACGCATACCTTTACCTTCAGCACCCATCACCAGCGCCATCGGGCCAGTCAGCTTGGCCTGATAGAGGTCGTGATCGGCCTCACCGGCGGTGCCGACGATCCAGACGCCACGCTCCTGCAACTCGCGCATGGTGCGGGCCAGGTTGGTGACCTGAATGAGCGGCACCACTTCGGCGGCACCACAGGCGACTTTGCGTACCACCGAAGTCAGGCCGGTGGCCTTGTCGCGCGGTACGATCACCGCATGAACCCCGGCGGCATCGGCGCTGCGCAGGCAGGCACCGAGGTTGTGCGGGTCGGTCACGCCATCCAGTACCAACAGGAAGGGCTGGCTCTCTTGTGCAGCCAACTCGTCCAGCAGGCTGGCCAGATCGTGCTCGGCCAGCTTGGGCGCTTCGATCACCTTGGCCATGATGCCCTGGTGATTATTGCCTTCCGCCTTGTCATCAAGGGTCTTGCGGTTCACGCTCTGCACCTTGAGGCCGAGGGATTCCAGCTCGGCCAGCAGGGGTTGCAGCCGGTCGTCATCCCGCCCCTTGAGGGCCCACACTTCGATGAAACGCTCCGGGGTGCGCTCAAGCAGCGCGGATACAGCGTGAATGCCGTAGATCAGTTCAGTACTCATTTAGTGCTCTTGGCCTTATCGCGAGCCTTTTTGCTCGGTCGTCTGTTACTGGGTTTGGCGCGGCCACCCTTGGCGGGTTTGCCGGTATCCTTGCCCTCTTTGCGTTTTTCGTGGCGTTGAGCGCTCTTGGCCTTCTCTTTCTTGATCTCGGCCTGCTTGCGCGCCATCTCTTTGGCATTCTTGCCGGTGGCCTTGAGCGGCTCTTCCACCATCACGAAGTCGATCTTGCGATCGTCCAGATTCACGCCCATCACCTTGACCCGGACCTTGTCGCCCAGACGGTAGCGGCGGCGGAAGTTCTCGCCGATCAGCTGCATGTGCAGCGGGTCGAACTGGTAGTAGTCGTTGGTGAGGGTGCTGACGTGGACCAGACCGTCGATATGGATCTCGGCCAGACGGACGAAGAAACCAAAGCCGGTGACGCTGGCGATCACGCCGTCGAACTCGTCACCCACGTGATCCAGCATGTACTCGCACTTGAGCCAGTCGGCGACATCGCGGGTCGCATCGTCGGCACGGCGCTCGGTCATCGAGCAGTGCTCACCCATCGGGTCCACTTCTTCCATCTGGTAGTGATAACCACCACTCGGGGTCCACTTGTGGCGGAGGTTGGCCTGCTGCTCCTTGGCGGTCTGATACTTGATCGCGCGGTGCAGAATGAGGTCGGGGTAGCGACGGATCGGCGAGGTGAAGTGAGCGTAGGACTTCAGGGCCAGACCGAAGTGACCGATGTTGTCGGCCTGATAGATGGCCTGACGCATGGAGCGCAGCAGCATGGTGGAGAGCAGCTCCGCATCCGGACGCCCTTCAAACTTGGCAGCCAGCTCGGCAAAGTCTTTCGGCTCGGGTTCGAGACCGCCTTTGAGCTCCAGACCCAGTTCGGCCAGGAAGTCACGGAAACCAGTCAGACGCTCTTCACCCGGACGGTCGTGCACCCGGAACAGGGCTGAGGCTTCGTTCTTCTCGATGTAACGGGCAGCAGCTACGTTCGCCTGGATCATGCACTCTTCGATGATCTTGTGAGCATCGTTGCGCACCAGCGGCACGATACGGTCGATCTTGCGCTGGGCGTTGAAGATAAAGCGGGTCTCTTCGCTCTCGAACTCCACCGCGCCGCGCTGATGACGGGCATGCTTGAGCGCCTTGTAGAGGTTGTTGAGCTCTTCAATATGGCCCACCAGCGGGTCATACTGCTGGCGCAGCTTGGGATCCCCTTCGAGGATCGCCGCCACCTTGGTGTAGGTCAGACGGGCGTGGGAGTTCATCACCGCTTCGTAGAACTTGTAGCCGGACATCCGGCCAGCGGCGGAGATGGTCATCTCGCACACCATGCAGAGTCGGTCAACCTGCGGGTTGAGCGAGCAGAGGCCGTTGGAGAGCACCTCCGGCAGCATGGGCACCACGAACTCGGGGAAGTAGACGGAGTTGCCACGCTGATAGGCTTCGGTGTCGAGCGCTGTGCCCGGCTTCACGTAGGCGGAGACGTCGGCAATGGCAACCCACAGGCGCCAGCCGCCACCACGCTTGGCTTCACAGAAGACGGCGTCATCGAAGTCGCGGGCATCTTCCCCATCGATAGTGACCAGCGGCAGGGCGCGCAGGTCGATGCGGCCCTCTTTGGCTTTTTCCGGCACCTGTTCGCCCAGACCGGCGACCTCTTTGGTCACCTCTTCCGGCCAGGTGTGCGGAATACCGTGGGTACGCAGGGCAATTTCGATCTCCATGCCGGGCGCCATGTTCTCACCCAGCACCTCCAGCACGGTACCGACCGCGTTGAAGCGGGCTGTGGCGCGCTGATTGATGCGCACGACCACGACCTGGCTCTGGCGAGCCCCTTTGTTTTCCCCTTCCGGGATGATGATGTCCTGGCCGATGCGGCTGTCATCCGGCACCACGAAACCAACGCCATTCTCGACGAAGTAACGGCCGACAATGTCTGCCTCACGGGATTTGAGCAGACGCACCAGACGCGCCTCCTGGCGGCCCTTGCGGTCGATCTCGGTCGGCTGCACCAACACGTAATCGCCATGCATCAGGCGTTGCATCTCTCGGTTGTTCAGATACAAATCCGGACCACCACCTTCCGGACGCAGAAAACCGAAGCCATCCTTGTGGCCAAGTACATAACCTTTGACCAGATTCAGACGATCCGGCAGGGCATAACACTGGTTGCGCGTGAAGACCAGTTGTCCATCGCGCTCCATGGCACGCAGACGACGACGCAAGGCTTCCAGTGGCTCTTCATCGGTCAATTTGAGGACCTTGGCCAGCTCTTCACGGGACATGGGCTTTTCATGACCCTTGATGAGCTCCAGAATCAACTCGCGACTGGCGATGGGGTTATCGTATTTTTCGGCCTCGCGTTCGAGGAAAGGATCTTTTTGAGACATAAGCAGGCCTTAGGGTAGGTGGTAACGGTGCCATTATATCGGAGGGGGGGGCGAATGGCATCCATCGGCTGCCTTTTGGCCAATCTCTCTGTCATACTATCGTTAGTTCGCAGGCATGATGAGACATAGAACTCATGAGTAAGGATACTTTTGCCCAATCAGCTGCCTATCTCAAACAGGCGGTGCCCTTGATGATCAAGTACCAGATCCCCACGACGCCGGATAATTATCACCTCTGGTACAACTATGTCTCGGCCAGCATGCCCGAGCTCAATCAGGCTATCGATCAGGCGGTCAAGCTGCAGGGAACCTGCTCGCTGACTACCTGCGAGCGACTCTATCACCAATATCTGGCCGCTCAGGACGAGCAGCAGATGGAGGCGATGAAACTCAACCTCGCAGCCATGGCCAACGAACTGGGCCACTCCATGCAGGATGCCATCTCCGATACCGGCATGTTTCAGGAGATGCTCGACAAGAGTTTTGACAAGCTCAGCCGCATTGATGACGAAGGATTCAGCCTGGAAGACACCATGGGGATCCTGCGGGATCTGGTGCGCGAATCACGGGATGTGCGGATGTCGACCATGCATTTTCGCAACCAGCTCAGCAACGCAGAGAAAGAGATCAAGGATTTGCGGGCCGCACTCAACGAGACCCGCAAACTGGCCAACGAGGATGCCCTCACCAGCCTGCTCAACCGGCGCGCCTTCGATCTGGAGCTGGAGGGGCTACTCCGCTGTCATCACCCCTTTTCACTGATCCTCGCCGATATCGACCGTTTCAAGAACTTCAATGATGAATATGGCCACCTGCTCGGCGATCAGGTGCTACGCGCCTTCAGCAAGCGTCTGCGGGAGGCCTGCAAAGAGGGTGTCACTGCCTACCGTTTGGGAGGAGAAGAGTTTGCGCTGATCGTCCCACACCGCTCTCTGGCGCTGACCAGGCAAATGGCAGAAAGTTTGCGTCGCTCTATTGAGCGAATGTCGATCCTCGATCGCAAGTCGGGTCGCCGCATTGATCACATCACAGCTTCGTTCGGGGTGGGTGAATTTAACGGCCAGGAGAGTGCTGACAGCCTGGTAGAACGGACCGACAAATTGCTCTACAAGGCCAAGGAGCTTGGCCGTAATCGGGTAATGCCCCTACCGTCCTGATCTAACCGTCCCCCTGAATGCTTTGCCCAGGAAAATGAAAAGGCCAGTCAGATAATCTGACTGGCCTTTTTAGATGCTTTTCACTGGTTACAGGGCTAGACCCTTACGCCATCCACAAGTGGCTGAGCCAGAGGCTTATTGCTGAGCCTCGGCAACGCCTTCTACCTTCACTTCTACACGGCGATCCGGAGCCAGGCAGACGATCAACTCGCGCTTGGACTTGCTGACGCAGCTGTCACCGGTCACCGGGGAAACCTTGCCACGCCCTTCTACATTGACCTTGCTGGCCGGGATCCCCTTGCCAACCAGATAGTTGGCAACGGTCTGGGCACGCTGCTCGGAGAGCTTCTGGTTGTAGGAGTCAGAACCAATACGGTCGGTGTAACCAATCACGGTGGCAACGCCATCTTTCGGACGAGCAGACTCAATCTGGCTGTAGAGGCTGTCCAGCGCCTGACTGGCTTGCGGCTTCAGAGTTGCCTTGTTGAAGTCAAACAGCACGTCGGAGCTCAGGGTGAACTGCTTCTCGACCATGACCGGCTCGGGAGCAGGTGCCGGAGCAGGGGCTGGCGCAACAACTGGTGCAACCTGACCGAAGCGATAGACGGCGCCCAGCGAGAGCAGGCCGTTGTCCATACGCAGGCCAGTGTTGTCATGGCTGCCATACGGAGTGGAGTATTGATACTCGAGGCGAGCAGCCCAGTCGCGGTTGAAGGCGTATTCAGCCCCCAGAGCACCTACGACAACAAAGCGGCTGTCATCCTTGAAGACATCGCTCTTGGCATCCGCCCAGCCATAACCACCACCAACGCGGCCATAGAGATCCAGGCTATCAGTCACCGGGAAGCCCAGTTTGAGGGTCAGCTGAGCCAGCTGTGCTTTTACTTCATCACTGAAAGCGCCAGCCGTCGTAGTGGCATCGTATTTGTAATTGCCCAGGTAGTCGTAACCCAGCTCCAGCCCCAGATTTTTGTTGATCTGATAACCGCCAAACACACCGGCACCCAGAGCATCATTAGTCTCATTGCCAAGCGTCAGGGCGTTGCTTTCATCAATGCCATAGAAATTGGACCAACCCAGTTTGGCACCGCCATACCAAGTGTTGTCCTGACCGGCAGCCTGGGCATTGGCCGCCAACAAACCGGTAACCAGTAAGGTAATCAATGATTTTTTCATGTCTGAGCCTCTGCAACTTTTATGTAGGAGGAGGTTGATTGATATCACCTCGTCTTATAGGCGCAACCACCCAAAAAGCGATCGCAGCATATCAACGTTAGCCTATTTTCAAGTCACTGATATCAATTAACAAAAAACACTCTAACGCAACTGCGTTACAAAAACAGCAACAAGCGTTTGTTATTTGAACTGATTGTGACGTAAAAAGACGCATTAATAAGAATGCAGGGAAAACAAGGGCCAGCAGAACGCTGGCCCGGGAAGCATCATTGACGGATAAACTCGTAGTTCTGCTCGATAAAATCAGCAACACGCTGACTCAGTGCCCGATGCACTGTCTTGGTCGGATGCACCTGATCCCAGAACATATGCTCATCACAGTTGAGGGAAGATCTGAGGTTTACCTGTGAGCCCACCACAGCCTGTTCCAGTATCGGGTTACCGGCGATCGCCAACTGCGCAGGCAAACTCAAAGCGAGTCCCTCGGCAACGGCTGAAGGCTTGTCGTTAGAGGGCTTCCACACATAGCCGCCATCAAAACAGGCATGCACGGTATCGCTCAGCCCAAACATTTGCGGCTCACGCATCATCTCGTCAAACTGCTTGTCGACCTCGAACAGCTTAACGATGCCAACAGGAGCCAGTTCGTTGGTCAGTGCTTGCAGACGCTGGTTATGATACTTAGCCACATGGCGTACCTTGTCGACCACCTGCATGCTATGTGCCGACGGGGTTTGCCCCAAATCAGGAATGTTGAACAACAATATCTGTTTAACACCTTTTGAAACCAGGTCGTTTGCTACCGTGTGAATGGTTGTCACCACCCGATCCGCATCCTCCTCCTTGTTCCAGCCATAGGCCAGGTAGTCGTTGGCCCCCACCCAAATCACCACCAGATCATCGGGGCGGAACTGGTCTTTTTTAAGGAACTGGGTGACCTCATACTCAAGGTTGTTGATCACCTGATACTTGGGATTCCAGGAATAGGTTCCAAGCCAGCCATTCCAGCGACCAAGGTGGTTATAGGCCACGGCAGTCGCGCCGCCTTCAGCCTCGTTGACCAACTGCAGTCCGGGAAAATGCTCTTGCTGCAAAATTTCCAGCCAAACTGGGCCATTGCTGAAACGCCCCTCGAAATAGGGAGGGCTGGATGGCAGATACCCTTTCATCTTTTTGTACATCTTGCCGGTATCGGAGAGGCTGTCACCAAACATCACGATACGGGAAAAGGCGGGGCGCTCCACCGCCTGAGCGGTCAAGGCCAACAGCCCCAATAAACAAACAAGCCACTTTTTCATATTGTTATTCTCATCGTTCGGCAGGATTCATTCCTGCTCGCTTTCCTCGAGCGGAGGCTTCCATGGGAAGATGGTGCACTCCACTTACACCAGATCAAGACGACAGCTTACCTAGTTGACTAAACCTTCACCTACCATTTCGCACAATGGAATCGTTTGCGCTCACAAAACAGACGCGATTACCTCTTCCACTCATAGCCCGCTACCGAAGTGATCCCTGTCGAGAAAACAGGTGTTTTTGTAATTTATCCCCTCTTTGCACATAAAGACGGTACTTTCACGCTTGTTTCACACCGCTCTCTGCACAATGCCTCCATCCCAACGACAGGAGCATGAAATGAACAAAGCAAGCGCAACCATCATCGGACTGCTGACCCTGATGTCAGTCTCCTCTTTCGCCATGGCGGCCTACACCGGCCCGCAAGAGCAGAACAAAGTCTCGGTCGCACAATTGAAAGATTTGGCTGATGACAGCTGGGCAACCCTGGAAGGGAAACTGGTCAAGCACCTGGGCGGCGAGAACTATCTGTTCCGCGACGCCAGCGGTGAAGTGGAGGTTGAAGTGGATCAGGATGTATGGCGTGGCACCGAAGTGGGCCCGGACGATCAGATCCGCATCCGTGGTGAAGTGGACCACAGCTGGAACAAGACCGAAGTGGAAGTGAAAACCCTGGAAAAAGTGGGCGCAGCCCCGCAGACCAAGGGCGGCTTTATCGCCAAATAAGGCCACTTCAACGACGAACTGGCCAGACGTTAAAAGGGCGCTTGATATCAAGCGCCCTTTTGCATGACTAACGTATCACCGCTTAACCAGCCCGGCTGGCAAAGGTTCGTTTAAACCCCTTTTCGGCCTGATTGACCTTGTAGAGATAGCGACGAGCCTCCGCCTTGGGATGCTGCTCGGTCAGCACCTGATAGACCGCCTCGGGTGAGAGCTGGTTGATCATACCGGGCGCCGCCTTGCGATCACTGGAGAAGGTATTGAGCACGCCACCGGCACCACCGTTATAGGCGGAGATCACCGCATAACGGCGAGAGCGGGGATCCTCGATATCAGCCAGATAGACGGTCTGCAGCAGATGCAGATAGGCGGTACCAACATCGATGTTGTAGGCCGGATTGAACAGATCTTCCCGGGTCGGCTGACCGCTCTTGCCCTTGACCCGCACATAGACATCACGCCCAGCCGTCGCCGGAATGACCTGCATCAGGCCATAAGCGTTGGCATGGCTCACCGCATAGGGGTTGAAGCTGCTCTCGGTCTTGATCACCGCGTAGATCAGACTCTCTGATACGCCGTACTTGCGCGAAGCTTCCCGAATAATCCCGGCATACTTGTAACCACGGCGGTCTTCATGGTTGGCCACCATGGGAATATCGACGAAGAAGATGGTGCGAATACCGAGGGTGCGCTTCTTCATCGCCGTGCTGAGCAGGTAATCGGCGTAGCGCTCGGCGCGCCAGGAGGCGCGGATAGGCTGGCGCTGATTGTCGAGCACCTGACCGTAGAGGAAGGGTTCGCCACCGGTCAAAATTTCCCGGTCGGAGTAAAGATCCACTTCGGCCGGATCATCCGGGGTCAGCAGGGTTTCGATGATGGCACGACGCAAATGCGCACGCGGATCAACGCCAGAGACCGTCTCCACCATGATATGGCCATTAGAGAAGTCGATATGCGCACGGCTCTTGTACTGATCCGTGTATTTGACGTAGTCAAACTTGCCCGCAAACAGCGCCTCCCGCCCCCATATTTCGTTCACGTTATGGGAGAGCGCGCTGATCATGTGTTCAAAACCGCGGATGTCCTTGCCGTTGACCAGATCATCATCCTCGTTCCCGCTGGGCTTGGGAGAGGAGGAGCAGGCAGAGAGAAACAGCAGGGTGCACAGCAGCCAAAAAATTCGGCCCATAAGATCCTCAAACCGGGCAGCCGGGCTGCCCATCATTCATATGCTGCGAGCCAACAGAAGATGGCTATCGATAACCAACCACCATGCCCGCCCGCAGTTACCCCAGGTCTACGGCTTACTGGCTGGGAGGGGTGTAACCCTCGATCTGCACTTCACCCGCTTCAAACAGGTAGCTGACCATCTCTTTTTCCAGCAACTGGCGATGCTCAAGATTCATCATATTGAGCTTTTTTTCGTTGATCAGCATCACCTGTTTTTTCTGCCACTCGGCCCAGGCTTCCTTGCTGATGTTGTCAAAAATCCGCTTGCCGAGCTCACCGGGATAGAGTTGAAAATCCAGACCCGGGCCCTCTTTTTTCATGCGTTGGCAAAATACAGTACGGCTCATGTTGACCTCTATGGTTGTAACTCTGGATAGGCGAGCAGGCGGGCCGTGGCGGCCGCCAGCCCTACCTCGGCAGGATGGCGTAAGTTATACCAGAGTCGGTTATCTGCTTCCATGAGACGCAGCGCAGGGGCTGCGTCAATCTCGATCAGCAGGGGCTGGATATCGAGATGGAAGTGGCTGAATGTATGGCGAAAACCAGCCAGTTCCCGATAACCGTGATGACTCAGGCCAAGGGAAGCCAGCAGACCATCCACCTCCGCCAGCGAGGCGACCTGCGGGAAGCAGTAGAGCCCACCCCAAATCCCCTGCGGCGGCCGCTTCTCCAGCAACAACTCGTCGCCATGGCGGATCAGCAGCATGATGCCATCGCGGGCCGGAATACTCTTTTTCGGCTTGCTGTTGGGGTAGGCAGTCGGGTTGCCTTGCGACAGCCCCTGGCAATCAGCCCGCACCGGACAGCGATCACAGGCTGGCTTGCTGCGGGTACAGATTGTCGCCCCGATATCCATCATCGCCTGATTGTATTGCGCCACCCCCAGCTTGGGAGTGAGCCGGATGGCGATCTCCCACAGCTCGTTCTCCACCGGCTTCTGACCGGGCCAGCCCGGCAGTGCCAGCCAGCGGGTAAGTACCCGCTTCACGTTACCATCAAGAATGGCGTGGGGTTGACCGAGGGAGAGCGACAGCACTGCGCCAGCGGTAGAGCGACCAATACCCGGCAGCGCCATCACCTCGTCAAAGCGCTCGGGAAAGAGGCCGTGGTGATGATCGCGGATCTGCTGCGCCGCCTTGTGCAGGTTGCGGGCCCGAGCGTAGTAGCCCAGCCCGGTCCAGTGGTGCAGCACCTCGTCGACAGGGGCATCGGCCAGCGCCACCACATCGGGGAAACGCGCCATAAAACGCTGGTAATAGGGGATCACGGTGGCGACCTGGGTCTGCTGCAGCATGATCTCCGAGACCCAGACCCGATACGGAGTCTTCTCCTGCTGCCAGGGCAGGCTCTTGCGGCCATGCAGCTCGTACCACTCCAGAACCCGGCTTGCGAAGGTTGATTGATTCACGTTGCTCTCATGTCGTTGATATGTAGGGGACTCTGCGGTTCCTTCGGCTCATCTGGCCAGTTCGGGCATAACGCCATCCCGAAGAGAGTGCCAGCGGTTTGGTGCGGCAGCGTAAGGCCTCGCCACGACCAAGTCAAAGGCGCGATTGCTGATGCCGTGAGCCGGTCGTGGTCAGGCAGCAAAGACGGTATACTCGGCACCATGATTGATGACGGGAGAGACGGTTTGCAGACTTATCTGGTTGGGGGCGCAGTGCGGGATCGCCTGCTGGGATTGCCGCAAGGGGACAGGGATCATCTGGTAGTCGGCGCCACCGTAGAACAGATGCTGGCGCTGGGTTTTACCCAGGTCGGTCGCGACTTCCCGGTGTTTCTCCATCCCAAAACCCAGCAGGAGTATGCCCTCGCCCGTACCGAGCGCAAACAGGGTCAGGGCTACACCGGCTTTGTCTGCCACGCCGACCCCGATGTGACCCTGGAACAGGATCTGCTGCGCCGGGACCTCACCATCAACGCCATCGCCGAGGATGATCAGGGCCAGCTCCATGATCCCTACGGTGGCATCGATGATTTGCAAAAACGGCTGCTGCGCCACGTCTCCCCCGCCTTTGCCGAAGACCCGCTGCGCATCCTGCGGGTCGCTCGCTTCGCCGCCCGCTTCCATGCCCAGGGTTTTGCCATTGCGCCAGAGACCCTCACTCTGATGAGCGAGATGACCGCCGCTGGCGAACTGGCTCACCTCACCCCTGAGCGGGTCTGGAAAGAGCTGGAGAAGGTACTACTGGGACCGACCCCGCAGATCTTCTTCGAAGTACTGCGCCAGTGCGGAGCCCTCAAGGCGTTGTTCCCCGAAATCGATGCCCTGTTTGGTGTGCCCGCCCCGGCCAAGTGGCACCCGGAGATCGACACCGGCATCCACACCCTGATGGTGCTGGAGCAGGCGTGCCGGATCTCCCCGGAATTGACCGTCCGCTTTGCCGCCCTCTGCCACGACCTTGGCAAGGGGATCACTCCCAAAGAGTTCTGGCCCAGCCATCACGGCCACGGTCAGAAGGGGCTACCGCTTATTCGCGCCCTGTGCGAGCGATTCAGGGTACCCAACGAGTGCCGGGACCTGGCGCTGCTGGTGAGCGATCTGCACACCCACATCCACATCGCCTTTGAGCTCAAGCCCGCCACCCTGCTCAAGGTGTTCGACAAGGCCGATGCCTGGCGCCGCCCCGAGCGATTTGCCCAGCTGCTGGATGCCTGCCGCGCCGACTTCCACGGCCGTACCGGTTTCGAGGAGCGGGTCTACGCCGAGCCTGACTACGTGGCCGAAGCGCTGGCTGCCGCCCAGGCGGTGCCGGTGAAAGAGATAGTGGCGGCCGGTTACAAGGGAGAAGAGATCAAGGAGCAGCTCGCCAAAAAGCGGACTGATGCCATCAGCCGCATCAAGGATGAGTGGACCTTTATCGAAGAGTAACCTCGGCCCCATAACAGACGGCCGCCCTGATGATGAACTCCGCAAGGAGAGCATCGCCAGGGCGGCCGTTTTGCATCCAAGTTTATATGTAAAGGGGCGCTAACCCCTGCTGATGGCGTTATGCGGGACCAATTCGCTCCATCAGGCTCATATGGGATGAGCCATCGTGGCGCTTGAGGTTCTGGCGATACTCGAACTGGCGCTGGCTCTCCTGCTTGAGCCCCAACATCAGCGAATAGCACATCGCCAGCATGATCACCGAAAACGGTAGCGCCGCTATGATGCTGGCTGCCTGCAAGGCTGCCAGGCCGCCGGAAACCAGCAGGATGGCGGCAACCAACCCCTGTCCCAGACCCCAGATGGCGCGGTGCAGCACCGGCGGCTCCTGATCCCCGATAGAGAGCAGGGTCGTGATGACCAGCGTGCCCGAGTCACTGGAGGTGATGAAGTAGGTGCAGATGAGCAGGGTCAGCACGGCCTTGGCGATCCAGCCGAAGGTATCCCAGTGCAGCAACTCGACCGTCTGGTAGAGCGCCAGCGTCACATCCTGATTGACCGCAGCCACCACGCCACCACCACCAAACAGCTCCAGATTCATCGCCGTACCGCCAAACACGGTGAGCCAGAACATGCCAAGCAGCGAGGGAACCAACAAGACGCCGAGCACGAACTCGCGGATGGTACGCCCCTTGGAGATGCGGGCAATGAACATGCCGACAAACGGCGCCCAGGCAATCCACCAGCCCCAGTAAAACGCCGTCCAGCTCGACTGCCAGGCCGAGGTGCCGTTGGCCTCGGTGTTGGTCCAGAAGCTCAGTTTGACGATGTTCTGCAGGTAATCGCCGATGTTCTGCACGTAGGCGTTGAGGATGTAGGTGGTCGGCCCCAGCACCAGAAAGAGCCCCAGCACGAATACGCTCAGCCAGATATTGAGCTCGGAGAGGATCTTCACCCCGCGCCCGACCCCGGAGACCGCCGAGAGGGTAGCGATCAGGCTGATGCCGCCAATCAGCCAGAGCTGGTTGGACTGCGACACAGCCATGCCAAACATCTGGTTGAGGCCGGTATTCATCTGGGAGACCCCCAGACCGAGGGAGGTTGCCACCCCGAACACAGTGCCGAACACCGCCAGCACATCAGCGGCGTGACCCCAGAAGCCGTAAATCCGCTCGCCAAGAATGGGATAAAGCACAGAGCGAATAGCCAGCGGCAACTTGCGGCGATAACTGAAAAAGGCCAGCGACAGGCCGACGATCACATAGATGGCCCAGGGGTGCAGACCCCAGTGGAACAAGGTGAGGCGCATGGCGACCTGAGCCGCTTCCGGGGTCATCCCTTCGGTAATAAACGGATTGCCCTGCAGATGGTTCATCGGCTCGGCGATGCTCCAGAACACCAGCCCGATCCCCATGCCCGCGCTAAAGAGCATGGCGAACCAGGCGAAGTAGCCGAACTCCGGTACCTGGTCGTCGTCACCCAGTCGGATGCTGCCAAAACGGCTGAACATCAGGTAGACAGCGAAGAACAGGAACAGGGCGACTACCAGAATATAGTACCACTTGAATCCAGCAATAATCTGATCCTTGGCACCGACAAACCAGGCGGCCGCAGTATCGGGAACAAATACGCCAAACAGCAAAAACAGGGTGATCACGGTGAGGGCCGTCATGGCCATGGTGGGATTGAGGCCTTTCAATAGCCCTTTGCTTGCTCGCATCCAGCCTCCTTAGTCGTTGTTGAAAAAGTCTTCGCCCACATGCTCACCGGCACCACCGATGGCGCGATAAACCAGTTTGCCGGCCGCCTGCTCGCGGTGATCCACCAGCGAAACCGAGGGTTGGCCGTTCACGGCGTGACGCTTGCCAAGGAAGATGGCCATGGGGACGCCCAGATTGGAGACACCGCTGGTGATCCAGAGCCGGTTGAAATCGTAGGAGCCACCGATGAACTCCAGCTGAGCCAGACCGGTATCGAGGCCGGTCAGATAGAAGTTCATGGCGCTTTCGTCAGGAAAGAGGTGCACCAGCACATAGGCGTAGCGCAATTCATTCACCAACTCCTTTAGGTTGAAAGTACCTGTCTCGCTACAGGAGAGCGGCAGTTCGCCATCATAGTGGTGAACCTTGAGGTTGTTGGGGTCTTCATCATAGGCGGGCTGGTAGCGCACAAAGGCAGAAGTATCAGGTAGTTCATAACGAACTCGCACAACTTTCAGGCCGCTGGCCAGAGTCTTTATATCCAGTTCATTGGTCATGTTTACTCCTCTCATGTCAGGTTAAACAGCGCAAAGAGGGGCTAAACTAACACAAAATTAATTTGAACATAAACCATTAGAGTCATAACCATATTGATCTTTCTACCTGCCGAGAGCAGAATTCCTCGCCCCTTTCAACCCGACTCCCGATGCCAACACCATGGAAAAACATGATGAAGTGCTGGTCGCGCTGCGCCAGATCATCCGAGCCATCGACATGCACTCCAAGCGCTTGATCAAGGAG
The DNA here is from genome assembly GCF_041929505.1 of Aeromonas sp. MdU4. Classification (NCBI taxonomy): domain Bacteria; kingdom Pseudomonadati; phylum Pseudomonadota; class Gammaproteobacteria; order Aeromonadales; family Aeromonadaceae; genus Aeromonas; species Aeromonas sp. MdU4. The sequence goes on from NZ_JBHFMW010000027.1 coordinate 44,380, forward strand.
GCGGGCTTAACCTCGCCACAACTCTTGCTGCTCAAAGGGATTGATGAGCTGGGCCAGATCTCCATGCGCCAACTGGCCGACCACACCAACATGAGCCAGGCCACCGCCACCACCATCATGGATCGCCTCGAAAGTCGTCAGTTAGTGCAGCGTATTCGCAGCGATAGCGACAAACGCAAGGTACATGCGACGCTCACCGACGCCGGTCGTGCCCTGCTGGCCGAGGCTCCCACCCCACTGCAAGAGAGCTTTATCCAGCGCTTTCAATCTCTTGAAACCTGGGAGCAGAGTCTGCTGCTCTCCTCCCTGCAGCGTATCTCGGCCATGATGAATGCGACCGAGATCGATGCAGCCCCCGTGTTGAGCGTGCGCCCCCTGACGGCTGAGCAGGCATAGGCTGCTGAAAAATTTCAGGCATAAAAAAAGCTCCCGGTCGGGAGCTTTTGTCTATCAGGAACGGGAGAGGATTACTCTTCCAAGCTGATCCCGATATTGGATACGCCATCCTGAGCGGCAAAGGCTTTGATGGCCAGAATCCGGTCGCTGTCGCGCTCATGGGCAACCCGCTTGAGCAGCTCGACCTGAAACTCCAGCTCGGCTTCCATGTACTCGTGCTCGTAGAGCTCCTCTTCGGTCAGATCCCGCTCTTCCAGCATCTCGATAAAACCGGCAACGGTACCGACGGAGGCATGGCTGGCATCATTGGCTTCTTCGCCGACCCGGCAAATCACCGAGTTGTAGGCACAACCCAGTGCTACGCAGGCATCCAGCGCGGGATAGGCGCCGTAGGATTCAAACTTGCGGGGATCCGGAATATGAGGCTCGAACTCTTCGAGAATGGCTCCCAGATTGACCCGGGATCCCTTGACGGTGAGGTAGGTCCACAACTGATCCAGCGCATGCCGGAAAGCGTCTGCATTGCCAAAGCCGGAGGCCTGACAGAACAGGGCATAGTTGGGGTACATGCGCTCTGCCAGCGCCAGGGTGTAGACGGTCTGTTGCCAAGGCTGTAGCTCGGCCAGTCGCTTATAAAACTTGTCACCAAACACTGGAGTCGGATCCTTTGCAAAATGTGGGGCAGATTGTAGCCCACGAGGGGCGCGGCGAAAACGAAAAAGCGCCCTGGTCGGCTATGTTGCGATATGAAGTCAGGTAAGATGGGACGAGAGCGGCATCTTGTTGCGCCGCAAATTCTGATAAGGAACAAGAGTATGAGCCAACGTACCCTTCTTTTGCTCAGCCAGGATAATGCTCACTACGAACGGCTGCTCAAGGCCGCCAACCTCCCCCATCTGCGCATTCTGCGGGCCGACAATCAGAGCGATGCCGAAAAAATGATTGGCGAGGCCCATATTCTGATGGCCGAACCGGCACGCGCCAAACCGCTGCTGCCCAAAGCCAACAAGCTGAGCTGGTTCCAATCCACCTATGCGGGAGTTGACGTACTGCTCGACCCCGACAGTCGCCGCGACTATCAGCTCACCAATGTGCGCGGCATCTTCGGTCCACTGATGAGCGAGTATGTCTTTGGTCATCTGCTCAGTTTGATGCGCCAAATTCCCCTTTATCGGGAGCAGCAGAGGCAGCGACTGTGGCAAAGCCACCCCTATCAGGGGCTCAAGGGACGGACCATGCTGATCCTGGGAACCGGCAGCATTGGTCAGCATATCGCTCATACCGGTAAACACTTTGGCATGAAGGTGCTCGGCATCAGTCGCAGCGGTCGGGAGCGTGCCGGATTTGACCAGGTCTACCAACTGCCAGCGCTCAACAAGATCCTGACACAGGCCGATGTCATCGTCAGCGTGTTGCCAGCGACCCGCGATACCCGCCATCTGTTCAATGCCGCGCGCTTCGAACACTGCAAGCCGGGCGCCATTCTGTTCAACGTCGGCCGCGGCAGCGCTGTCCACTCCGGTGATCTGCTCACCGCCCTGCGTACCGGCAAGCTGGCAATGGCGGTGCTGGATGTGTTCGAGCAGGAACCGCTGCCTGCCGACAGCCCGTTGTGGGGCCAACCCAATCTCATCGTCACGCCCCATAACAGTGCCTACAGCTTCCCCGAGGATGTGGCCCAGATCTTTGTCCGCAACTACATCCGCTTTATCGACGGCCAGCCGCTCGATGGCAAGATCGACTTCGATAAGGGCTACTGATCCCAAGGCCTTGCCACAAAAAAGAGAGGCCCCGCCAATTGGCGGGGCCTCTTTGTTTCGCGTCCGGAAGGCGGTATTAACTCGCCTCCAGCTCCTTGCGGTAGCTCTTCACCTTGGCCAGGAACTGACGACGCTCCTTGCCACTGAGTGGTTCAGCCATCGGCAGCTTGGCGGTCATGGCATTGACCGGGCGGTTGTTGATCCGCAACTCGTAGTGCAGGTGAGCACCGGTAGAGCGACCGGTATTGCCGGAAAGGCCGATCTTGTCGCCCATCTTCACTCGCTGTCCCGGCTTGACCAGCAGCTTGCTCAGGTGCAGATAACGGGTCGCCAAGGTGCGGCCATGCTTGATCACCACATAGGTCCCGGCCAATGGGTGGCTGGTTGCCTTCTGAACGACACCATCGCCAGTCGCCAGTACTGGCGTACCCACCGGCACCGCAAAGTCAGTCCCTTCATGGGGGCGAATCGCGCCGGTCACCGGATGTTTGCGTGCTGGGTTGAAACTGGAGCTGATCCGGTAACGACTATGAGTAGGATAACGACGGAAACCGCGCTCCAGGCTGTTACCCTGGCCGTCATAATAGTTGCCGTCATCGGAGAGCCAGGCAGAGACAGTTTTACCTTGGCTGGTCACCTCAACCCCGAGCAGTTGGCTATTGCCGGTGCTCTTGCCTTCAACCGTCTCCTGACGCACCAGCACCTTGAACTTGTCACCCTTCTGCAGATCCTGGGCGAAATTCATCCGCCACTGGAACAGGTTGGCAATCTTCTGGATATGGTTGGCCGGAATGCCTGCATTGCGGGCACTGACATAGAAACTGCCGTTGATAGCGCCGTTGTAACGCTGCGGCTGCCACTCGACCTTCTCGTTGATCATGGAGGCGGTATAGGCGTCATCACTGCGCGCCATCACCAGCGTCTGCTTGATGTTCAGACGAATTTTGAGCTGTTGCAGGATGTTGTCCTGATCGATCAGCAACTCGATGTTTTGTCCCGGTTTTAAACGGGCCAATTCGTTCTTGGTGTCCGCATCCAGCACCTTGTAAAGGGTGGTGGTCGAAAGCCCCAGATTGTTGAAGATGGCGGTCAGGTTTTCGCCATTGCGCACCCGGTAATCCTGCCACTGGGGTGTGCTATCAACCGGAATGTCATCCTCTGCGGCACTTTGATCAACCAGTTCATGATCGGGGATTTCGTTAAAATCGGTATTGTTTTCGTTGGTTGCGTTACCGGCGGTATCAATTGGCAACTCAAGCCGTAGAGGCCGCTCCAGAATGTCACCCGGAGCTGGCAATAATGCCACTGCTGACAGGGTCATCGCCGTCAGCATCAGCATCGCATAAAAGTGTTTGCGGGGAACCGGTGGTTCCCAATTGGTAGCCTGTACTACCAAGGGACGGAGACGTTTCATCCGCTATCCTGTATCTAGATCAAAAGGGTGTGAGTCGCGATGTCAGTTGTGACAAAACCGCATAAAACTGTTTGTTGGACAAACAAAGAAGCAAATAGTTCATCGCAATCTGCATGAACTTCACATTTTATGCATAACCTGCCCGGATGGGCAGAAATGATCGTCTTTTTTAACCATTTTTTCCTATTTTTAAGAACCGGGCCGGACTCGATTCTGAATAGAAACCCAAAATGTTGCGATAAATTTTCCATGAGGTAGATATGTCGTTAGCAAAACTGTTAATCAGAATAATTGTCGTCCTGTTCCTGATCGGTGCAGCACTGCTGTTCTCACTGGAAGTCACGACAGTCCGCCAATCCATCCTCGACCAGATGTCAGCCAACCTGGAAACCGCCATCACCGCTCTCGGGCTGGTGCTGCAAGGTACCCTGCTCAATGACGACAATGTGCTGGCTGAGACCATAGTCAATGCCATGTTCGATGGCGGCTTCGTCAGCTCGGTCACCCTGATCGATCCCGATGGCCAGTTGCTGTTTCAGAAGGTTTTCCATTCTACCCAGCAAAATATCCCAAGCTGGCTTCCCTCTGTTATCGGCATGCCTCCCGTCAAAATTGAGCAGGAATTGACCGATGGCTGGCGCATGCTGGGCACTCTGACGCTGGAGGGACACAGCGGCTACGCATATCAACACCTGTGGAATGCCATTAGTCGCACCGGCATGGCCCTGCTGGCAGGACTCATCGTATTTACCCTGGTCATCTCTCTGGTCTGCAAGCGCCTGCTACAACCCCTGGAGCAGATCAACCTGCAGCTGATCCGGGTCCGCAAACACCAGTTCCACAGCACCCTGCCCACCCCCTGGTTGCAGGATCTCAAAGAGGTGGCGATCTCCATCAACCAACTTGTCTCCGAACGAAAAAGGGATTTGTTGCAGCAACGGCTCAAGATCACCCAGTTGGGCAAACAACTGCCACTGACCCACCCACAGCCGCTGCAAGGGCTAAGCCCGTTGCCGGAAGGTGGCCAACTGCAAAAATTTGTCTCAACACAAGGGGATATCGCGCTCTATCAGCGCTTCTTGCCCAACCAGCCCCTTGGTGCAGACAGCGATCTCGCAACCATCCAGACCGCTCTGCAACAGTGGCAGCACTCCCATATAGAGGGGATCTTGCTGCCCCTCTCCCTGCTCAATCATCCGCAATGGTCAGAAATCGCTCCCCTGCTGAGCCAGGGACGCGGCAAGACACTGGATTGGCGCTGGGATGTGGCCAGGTTCCCCGCCCATGGCCAGTCCACATTGGCAGCGTTGCAGGAACAGGGGTGTGAGCTCGCCTTCAGCGCCATTCCCCTCAATGCAGACACCTTCAATCAACTCGACCCACTAAATCCCATTTTTATCAGCTGTCAGCTGACCGATGCGCCGCTCTACTGGAATCTGCTCTCCCAGACCATGCATGCTGCTGGCTATACCCTGCTGGCAGAATCGGGAGAGTGCCGCGACATCGACAAACTGCGGACCTGGGGTATCGATGGTTATGCCAGGGAGGCGCAATCATGAAAAAGCTCGCCATACTGTTGCCCCTGCTGTGGCAACCCGGTCTGATGGCTGAAACCGTGACTCTCGCTACCGGTGGTGAGCAGGGAATTTACCACCAGATAACCAAAGAGTTTTGCCGGCTGGCCCATGAGGTCGATGAGCAACTTGAGTGCAAGCTACAAGCCACATCGGGTTCAATAGAAAACCTGCAGAAGCTGAAGAGCGGCGAGACTTCCTACGCCATGGTGCAGTCGGACTGGCTGTATCAGGCAAGCAAGGGCTTAGGCCCTTTTGCCACGCAGCCACAACCTGAGCTGCGCGCACTATTTGCCACCCATGCCGAACCCTTTACCATAGTGATCCGGGCCGACGGCGGCATCACCTCGCTGGAGCAGCTCAAACTCGCCCCCATCGATATGGGATTGAAGGGCTCTGGAACCCGCCAGACCGCGCTGACGCTCTTCAGTATACTGGGGGCCAAAGAGCAGGACCTCGATCTGAAGAGCATGGCCAACCTGCCAGATGCGCTCTGCAGCAAGCAGATCGACGCATTTGCTCTGGTGATGGGGCATCCGAACCGGATCGTGCTCGACACAGCCAAGCGCTGCGCCGTCAGCTTCCTCCCCATCGAAGGGGCCACCCGGGATCAGTTGCTAAAGGGAGTCAAATATTACCAGCGCAGTCAGGTACCCGCCCGCATCTACCCCGGCAATCTAAAGGCGACTCCCACCTTTGCCATTGCCGCCACCCTAGTCACCAATGCCACCATGCCGGAAGAGTCTGTCTATCGCCTGACCAAGGCCATGCTGACCCAGCAAACCAAGTTCAATGAGCAGACTTATGGCTACGCCAATATGTTTCACCGGGCACGTAATAAAACCGGCCCGGTGCTGAGCATTGAACAGCATCCGGGCGCAGCGAAATATTTCGAGGAGTTGAAAGCGGCGGGCAAGCTATAGCTGACGACGGGGAGAGCGCAACTGCTCGCTGGAGAAACGGGTCTTCATCGATGTCCACTGCGCTAGCCTATCGGCACTCCCTGCCAGCGTCCCTTCCCGGCGTGACTTCATGATCCAGATGCTTTTGGCATCGAAGCTGTAAACAGGGATGAGATCGGTACGCTTGCTACCCGGTAGGATCCGGCTGTTGATGTTGTCGAGCACCAGTGGATCAGCCTTTGGGGTTGGGAAGTAGAGCGTCACCATGTGGAACTGGTTGTAACGCACAGCCTTGACGTAGGCCAGGCGCAGCTTCTTCTCATCCACCCCCAGCTCCATCAGGGTGTAGTACTTGGCGATGCTGTAATCCTCGCAATCCCCACCCCGGGCACCGATGAACTCCAGCGGATTGGCCCAGTAATCCTCATCCCCCCACAACTTGGGATCCTCGCTGTAGGTCAGATTGTTGAAGTAATTGTTCACCAGCTCAACCTTCTGCTGGTCGGTTGTGCCCGCTCTGGGGGTGAGCAGACGAGAAAATGCCTCGGCCCGCTGAATGGCTCGGCCACCATACACATCCTGCAGCTTAGCCCGCAGATCCGGACTGACAATGTACTCGGAGAGACGCGATGCCTGCACGCTGGCGCAACATAGCGCCAGCGTGCAGGCTGGGATCAACAACCATTTCATACCAGACACTCCATGTCAGATGCTGGAGGTCAGTATAGTCTCCACAGATATAGCACTACACCTCTTCAACGGCACTGAGCGAAAGCATTGGCCAGCTGCTCCATGAATTGGGGATAACCATCCGGGCCAAGCGGCACTTGCTCACCCACCTCATCCAGCAGTAGCACCTTGGCTCCGGTATTGCGGGCAACCGACTCGATCACCGCTGGAGAAAACTGCGGCTCGGCGTAGATGCAGCTCGCCTGTTTCTCCTCCAGCGCTTTGCTGATCTCCACCAGCGTCTTGGCGCCGGGACGACGCTCCGGGCTGACGGTAAAGTGGCCTTTGGAGCTCATGCCGTAGTGGCGCTCCCAGTAGCCATACGCCTCATGGAACACAAAATAGCCCTTCTGATTCACCGCCTGCATCTGCGCAGCAATCACTTTGTCCTTCGCATCGACCTTGGCGGTAAACGCAGACAGATTGGCTTCGTAACGCGCCTTGTTGGCCGAGTCTTGTTCGCCAAGTTCGCTGGCGATAGCACCAGCAATCACCTTGGCCTGTTTCGGGCCAAGCCAGATATGGGGATCGATCCCTTCATGATGATGACCTTCATGCCCTTCATCATGATCATGGTCACCGTGCTCGTGAGCGGCATGGTCATGATCGGGTGCATCATGATCATGGGAGTCATGACTCTCCTTGGTCGCGTAGTTGAACAGCGGCATGCCCGGCACCCGGGTCAGGGTCAACACATGGGGATGATTGGCCAACGGCTTGGCCATAAAGCCCTCCAGCTCGGGGCCAACCCACACCACCAAATCAGCCTCCCCGATCTTGCGAACATCGGAGGGACGCAGGGAAAAATCGTGGGGAGAGGCGCCAGCAGGCAGCAATACCTTGGGTTCACTCACCCCATCGGTGATCGCTGCCGCGATAAAACCGAGCGGCTTGATAGTCGTCAGCACCTCAAGGGCACGGACAGGCAAACTCACCGCCAGCAAGGCAGTGAAAAGCGCAATAATTCTCATTGATGAATCTCGTCAGGGGGTGAGTATGTGATAATATAACAGCTCCTTTTTGTTATATTATAACTCTCACTGGCTGTAAACCCCGGAGCTGTCATGACCCAACTGGTAGAGCTGAAAGAGGTCTGTCTTTCGTTCGATGGACGCTCAGTGCTCGACAAGGTCTCCTTTACCCTCAATAAAGGCAAAATCACCACCTTGGTCGGCCCCAACGGAGCGGGCAAGAGCACCCTGAGCAAACTGGTATTGGGTCTGCTCACCCCGGATTCCGGCCAGATCACCCGCAGCGGCGACTTGCGGGTCGGTTATGTTCCGCAGCGACTCTATCTGGATCCCACCCTGCCGCTGACGGTGCGCCGCTTTCTGCAGTTGGGCAAAAAGGGGAGGATCTCCATCGAGGAAGCGCTGACCAGAGTCGGTGCCGAAGGACTGCTGGACAACCGGATGCAGAAGCTCTCCGGTGGCGAGATGCAACGGGTGCTGCTGGCTCGCGCCCTGCTGGTTAAACCCGAACTGCTGGTGCTGGACGAGCCGGTGCAGGGGGTGGATATCAACGGCCAGATCGAGCTCTACGCACTCATCGGCAAACTGGCCGCCGAGTTCAACTGCGCCGTACTGATGGTCTCCCATGACCTGCATCTGGTGATGGCCAGCACCCATGAGGTGATCTGCCTCAATCGCCATGTCTGCTGTCACGGCGAACCGGAGAGCGTAGCCCGCCACCCCGAATTTGCCCGCCTGTTCGGGCGCCCGGAACAGGAGGTGCTGGCGGTCTATACCCACCATCACCACTGCGATGGCGAACACCATCATCATGAACCGCAGGCCCCCGTCATCCGCCTGCCTTCTCGCAACAACGCTCAGAGCAAATAGCGAAAACAACAGGACATTCAAGTGGATAGCTTTCTGTTATACGCCCTCGCGGCCGGTCTCGGCATCGCCCTGCTGGCTGGCCCCCTCGGCAGCTTCGTGGTATGGCGCAAGATGGCCTATTTTGGCGATACCCTCTCCCATGCCTGCCTGTTCGGCATCGCGCTGGGCATCCTGCTGCAGGTCGATCTCACGCTGGCGGTGGTGGTCTGCTGCCTTGCCATGGCGATGTTGCTGGTGATCATGAGCCGCAACCAGCAGGTGGCCACCGATACCCTGCTCGGCATTCTGGCCCACAGCGCCCTGTCGCTCGGTCTGGTTACCTTGAGTTTTATGGATAATGTGCGGGTAGATCTGATGGCCTACCTGTTTGGCGACCTGCTCTCGGTGCAACCGATGGATCTGCTCTGGATCTACGGTGGCGGCGCGCTGGTGCTGCTCACCCTGTGGCGACTGTGGGATCCCCTGCTCTCTATGACCATCTCGGAAGAGCTGGCGCGGGTAGAAGGGGTTCGGGTCGATGTACTGCGCTGCGTGCTGATGCTGCTGATCGGGTTGGTGATCGCCGTAGCGATGAAGTTTGTCGGGGCACTGATCATCACCTCCCTGCTGATCATCCCTGCCGCCACTGCCCGCCGCTTCAGCCAGACACCTGAGCAGATGGCTGGCTTTGCCGCGCTGATCGGCTGCCTCGCCGTGCTCGGCGGGCTGACGCTCTCCTGGTATCAGGACACTCCGGCAGGCCCTTCGGTGGTGGTCTGCGCCACCACTCTGTTTGTGCTGAGTCAGTTCAAGAGAGCGTAACGGCGCAGGCTAGAGCGGCATGCTCTGGCGTGTCTCCATCATCAGCCACTGGCGCAACCGGCTGATGGCGGGCTCATGGGCCCGGGATCGCTTGCAGGTAAAATAGAAGGCATCCCCCGTCTCCAGCTGGTGAACCGGCAAGGCCACCAGCTGGGGATCATCGGGCCGCAGCATATAGTCGTTCACGAACGCCACCCCCTGATCCCAGGCTGCAGCCTCCATCGCCAGCAACACATGGCTGAAGTGGTGCATCCGCGCCTCGTCAGGGATCACCAGCCCGCCCGCCTTGGCCCAGCGCTGCCAATCCTCCCCCCGCGCCTTGTAGATGGACTGCACCGAGAGCAGCGGCAGTTGCCAGATGACCTCTGGCCACGCTCCCTCAACCTGCTGCAACAAACGGCGACTACAGACCGGAAAGAGTCGCTCCTGATAGATGAGATCGTGGCAGTAGCCGCGCCCGTGAGGTGAAACGGTTATAAAACAGTCTGCGACCCGATCAGAGAGTACGGGATCTTCCGCCACCATCTCGAGGCTCAAATCGAGCTCGGGATAGAGCTGACGCAATCCGGCCAACCGCGGGATCAGCCACTTCACCGCGAACGAGCTGTAGACCGCGAGGCGCAGCCGCATCTCGCCACCACCGCGCAGCTGCTCGCTACTCTGTGCTATCTGGCCTAGCCCGGCAGAGATCCCTTCAAAATAGCTCTCCCCCTGCGCAGTCAGTGAGAGCAAGCGTCCCTGGCGCAGCAAAAGCCGCTCTCCCAGAAAATCCTCCAGCAGACGGATCTGGTGGCTCACAGCGCTCTGACTGACGTTCAGCTCAAGAGCGGCGCGGGAGAAGCTGAGCAACCTGGCCACCACCTCGAAATATTGCACCGCACGCAGGGGAGGAAGCTTCATTATCTAAAAATCTCATGAATGGTCATTTTTTATCATTTTACTGAATACCAACCGGCACGCTACCCTTCCCTCATCTGAAGTAGGAGGTGGTATGAACGCAGTCGGGATCGGCATTCTTTATCTGGTGCTTGGCAATATGGTGGCGGTCTTTTCCGACGCACTGGTCAAGGTGCTGGAGCCGGATCAGCCCATTTTCCAGTTTGTCTTTTTTCGCCAGGTTTCTGCCTCCCTGTTGTTACTCCCCTGGCTACTCTGGTCATGGCGAAGCAACCCGCCGGTCGCCATCAAATGGCATCTGCTGCGAGCCCATATCTGGGCAGTCGGAATTTGCCTGATGGTGCTCGCGCTCACCCGCCTGCCGCTCGCCACCGCCAGCGCGATCTTTTATGCCGCCCCCTTGATGATGGTGCCGCTGGCGGTGTGGATGGCGGGGGAAGCCATCTCGCGCCAAAAGGTGCTGACTGCTCTGATAGGCTTTATCGGGGTGCTGATCGTACTGCGCCCGACCGAGGTGAACTGGGCCGCGCTGGCGGCACTCGGGGTGGCGCTGTCGATGGCGCTCAATAATCTGCTAATCAAGCGGATCCCGCTGCAACAGCCTGTCGCCCAAACACTCTTCTTCACCAATGTGTTGAGCATGCCCTTCATACTGGCACTGGCGTTGTGGGAAGGTGGGGAGTGGCAATGGCAGATGTGGTGGCCTGCATGCGGCTCCTCGGCACTGATCATGGTCTATGCGGGGCTGTGCGTAATGGCCTATCGCAAGGCAGAGGCGAGCAAAATTGCCTCGGCGGAATATACGGGCCTGTTGATGGCGGTCGCTATCGGCGTGTGGTTCTTTGATGAACAACCGGGTCTGCCGCTGCTGCTCGGATGCCTTTGCATTGTGTTGCCGCTTCTCGCCATGGCGCGCAGCAAACCCAAACCTCTGGCAGAGCCGGCTATTTGATCGCTCAGGGTCGCACCAATAAAGGGGCGACCCTTTGCCGCAGGTGGGGGATAACCTCCTGCTCGAACCAGGGGTTCTTTTTGAGCCAGAGGGTATTGCGTGGGGACGGGTGTGGTAACGGTAACCAGCCGGGACCATAACCGTCCCAACATTTTACTGTTTCGGTCAGAGATCCCCTAGCCGCATCGCGCAGATAGTAGGCTTGCGCATACTGGCCTATCAGCAGGGTCAACTCGATATTGGGCAGCGACATCAGCACCTTGTCGTGCCAAGTCGGCGCACACTCGGGCCGTGGCGGCAAATCACCCGATTTACCCTTGCCGGGATAGCAGAGCCCCATCGGCATAATGGCGATGCGCGATTCGTCGTAAAAAGTGGCCTTGTCTACCCCGAGCCAGTGGCGCAAGCGATCGCCTGAGGGATCATCCCACGGGATACCGCTGGCATGGACCCGGGAGCCAGGCGCCTGACCGATGATCAGCAAGCGGGCGCTTTCGGCCCCGCGGATCACCGGACGAGGCCCCAGCGGCAGATGCGTCTCGCACAGACGGCAAGCCCTGATTTGCTCAAACAACTTATCGATTCGTTCCATGATGTTGATAGTACCAGCATTTCCCTGTTTTCCCTCTTGTGGAAAAAAGGCGCGCCCCCTACTATCGCAATGGGTGTTTAATTTAATAAACGGATAAAAATGAAAAACTGGCTAGGTACTGGCACGACCGCATTGGCATTCACTGTCTGGGGTCTATTGCCGCTCTATTTTCAATTCATGCCGGGAGTCCAGATGTGGGAGCTGATCTCGCACCGGATCCTCTGGTCTGTCGTACTACTTGGTGGACTGTTTCTGCTGCTGGGTCACAAGATCCCTTGGGCAAAACTGCGCAGCGAGCCACGCCAGCTCGGTCTCATTCTGCTGGCTGGTCCTGTCATGACCATCAGCTGGAGCATGTTTACCTGGTGCCTGACCACCGGGCAGGTGCTGACAACCAGCCTGGCCTACTTCATGACACCGCTGTTCAATATCGTATTCGCCGTCATCTTCCTGAAAGAGCGCCTTACCCCACAAAAGCATCTGGCTGTCGCGCTGGCACTGGCGGGACTGGCCTACATGCTCTTTTGCTACGGCCAACTCCCCTGGTACTCCCTCATCATGGGGGGCGTCTTTGCCTGTTACGGCCTGCTCAAGAAGATGATCCACTATGACACTGGTACCAGTCTCTATCTGGAAGCCATGGTGCAACTGCCCGTCGCACTCTTGCTCATCGGCTGGTATACATGGCACGGCGAGGGGCAATTCGTGACTGGCGACGTGAGCAACAAGTTATTGCTGATTGGGAGCGCCGTGGCGACCCTGTTGCCAGTGGGGCTGTTCAGCTATGGCGTCAGCAACACGCGCATGAGTACAGTCGGGCTGTTGCAGTATATCGAACCCAGCCTCGCCTTCCTGCTCGCCATCTACTGGTTTCATGAAGCACCAGATCCCATCAAAACCGTCGGTTTTGCCTTTGTCTGGGCCGGTTTGCTGGTAAGTCTGCTGCCACTGCACCGGATAAAACGTCGCCCTCATGGCGTGGCACGATAGCGCTCCAGTACCTTGTGCCAGCGGGGATCCCTGTCCATCTGCTCGGCAATGTCGTTGAGACGGACATGGAGATCCGCACGGGATGTGGGGACCAAAATATGGCGGGTATAGCTGGACTGGGGAAATGGGGAAATAAACAGCTTGTCCTGATAATCGGATGAGCCGATGAAGAAACGCAGCGCTGAGCCACTCACCAGAGTCACATCGATGCGTCCCCGCAGCAGTAGATCGAGATTGGTCTTCACCTTCTTGGCATCGTGACGCTCAAGCTCACCCCGTGCTACCGCATCATCGATCCCCTGATAGCGATAACCCTCCACCCCGCCAAACACGAGCCCCCTGAGGGAGTCTGGCCCGCGATAGGTAACGGGATGGGCAAGGCTGGAGATAAGTTCATTGGTATCGCGCATGATGGGAAAGGTCCAGAGGTAGTGCTCTCGCTGGGGGTCTCCCACCCACTCCGGATTGACCCAGGCAACCAGACCATCGAATTTGGGGTCGGACATTTCCAGCGCCAGTCGGGCACGATTGACTAGCCAGAGTTCGATCCTGGGTTCACCCCCCAGCTTTTCATTGAGATACTGGACCAGCTCTCGGCTCAACCCCGCATCCACTCCGGTATTGAAAGGGGGATACTGATGGTAATCATAGAGACGCATCGTCTCTCCCGGAGCCGGCACCGACAACAGTAACCACAACCAGAACCAAACTCTCATCGCACCTCCTTGAGCTGCCTTTGAGTTTGGCACAGAGAGTGAGAATGAGAAAACCCGCGACCCCCACTGCAGATCAGCCCCCGCAGCAGCCTCATTGGTCTGTCTATATGGTGCGTACCGCTACCGGTTTGCTCTATACCGGGATCAGCACGGATCCGGCACGCCGCCTGCGCCAGCACCAGAGTGGCAATGGCTCCCGCGCCCTGCGCGGCAAGGGGCCGCTGACACTGGAGTGGCAGCAAGCAATCGGCAATAAGGGAGCGGCCCTGCGTATCGAATACCGCCTCAAGCAGCAGCCAAAATCCTTCAAGGAGCAGTTGATCCAAAGCCCGGAACTCTGGCAAAGCTGGAGCCCGCAGTGGTTACCCGAAGCAACCCTGCCCTGAAGGTTGCAGATAAAAAAAGACCACTCAATGAGTGGCCGGAAAGGGGAAATCAGGGAGCATCACACAACGTCTTGCACAACTTCAGGTAGGTTACAGGTAGGTATTGGAACGCTTGCTGCGATTACTGATCAGCCAGCAAACCGCCAGCACCAGCAGCAACCAGGGGGCCAGCTTGATGATCAGAGCAAGCATGCCGCCCAGTGCCCCCAGCAGCACAAACACGCCGCTCACCAGCAACATGGCCACCAGGGTAAAACCGGTCAGCGCCATGACCAGCAGCACCACCAGCAATATGAAAAATTCCAGCATATCTTGCTCCTTATCAGTACCTTGTCTGCCAGCTGATCAACCTTTCGGTCAATCCAGCCAGCGCTTCAATTCATAACGAGGCGGCATCACCAGCACCGCCAGCAGATAGGCGGCCAGTGCCAGTGGCGGCATCAGGATCAGGGCGAGCAGTGCCACCACCCGCACCGTGACTCTGGAGACCCCCAACCGCCTGGCAATACCGGCACAGACCCCGGTCAGCTTGCGATGCACCAGATCCTTGGGCCAGGGGCTCATGATTACACCTCCGCCTTCTGGCCTTTGAGGCGGGCCAGCTCACGCTCGATCTCGTCATTGAGCTCCAGCTCGCGGAACTGGGCCTCCAGCGAGGGATTCTGCCCCAGTGTGGCCGCCTCCAGCTGGGCTTCCAGCTGATCGACCCGGCCCTGAAAACCCTCAAAGCGGGCCATCAGCTCATGCATGCGCTGGTTGTCCACCTGGGCGCGAGCACGAATGCGGCTGTGGGCTGTCTGCTCGCGCAGGGTCAGCAGCTTCTGCTTCTCGCGCGCCTCGGTCAGCTTGGCCGCCAGTCGCTCGCTGTCGGCGGTTAGCTGAGCCAGCACCTCGTCCACCCGGGCCTTGTCCTGCTCCAGTTGCTCACATTTCCTGGCCTCCGCCAGCTTCTCGGTGAGGGCGGCACGGGCCAGATCCTCACGCCCTTTCTGGATGGCGAGCTCGGCCTTGGCCGACCACTCCAGGATCTGCGCCTGCAACGCCTGCTGATGGCGTTCCAGCTGTTTCTGTTCGGCAATCACGCGGGCGGCCTGGGTACGCATCTCGACCTGCACCTGCTCCATCTCTTCGATCATCAGGCGCAGCATCTTTTCCGGCTCTTCACTCTTGTCGAGCAGGCTGTGCAGGTTGGCATTAATCACGTCGGTCAGGCGGCTGAATACGCTCATGGTCTGGCTCCTTGTTGATGGGATGGCTATCTCTTCCCATTGCATTACAAGAGCCGTGCCAAGAAAAATTATTGTTGTTTTACATATAGATGGGATTTTTTGAGAAAACTCAAGAAGGGGTAATTGGTGAAAATAGCCAATCAAGTGGTGATTTTTACCAACAAAAAAGGGAGCCGGTGGCTCCCTTGTCGATTCATCTGCGATATCTATCAGGCGGCGTGGCTGTGGCCCAGCTTGCTGTCCAGTTCGGTCAGCTTGGCCTCCATCCGGGCGCGGCAGGTATCAGAGAGATCGCGAATGCCGCTGGCACCGTGCTCCTTGCTGCAGACCGGCGCCATCACTTCCACCAGCACTTCGCCGTTGTCCCAGCGATTGAGGTCGACCTGACCGAAGTAGCTGGAGCAGACAATGGGCACCACCGGCACTTCAGCCTGTACCGCAGTGTGGAAAGCGCCCGCCTTGAACGGCAGCAGGCCACGCCCCTGGGAGCGAGTCCCTTCTGGGAACATCCAGATGGAGGTGCCGCGATTCTTGATGCGATCAACTACCTGACCGATGGTGCCGATGGCACGGGAGCGGTTGGAACGATCGATCAGCACGTTGCCGGAGAGCCAGAAGATAAGGCCGAACAGCGGCAGCCAGAGCAGGCTCTTCTTGCCCACCGCCACCACGCCGGGCTGCACCGCACCGGTCACGGTGAAGATGTCAAAGTTGCTCTGGTGGTTGCAGACGTAAACCGCCGGGCCAACCGATTTGACCTCGTCGGCCACCGTCACCTTGACTCGCAGCCCGATCAGCGGGCAGACCGCGTGATACATGCGGGCGAAGACATAAACGTTGTTGGGATGGCGCGGACGAACCAGACAGAGCAGCAGGCCGAACAGGAACCAGAAAATGAGCAGCAGACCAAGCAGCAGCACACGGGCAATTTTGAGCATCGAACACCTCGAGTTTTAACTCGGCGCAGTATACTGATCCCCCTTTTAGCGAACAAGCGTTCGCCAAACAGAACCGACCACCCTCCCCGTCGCGCCCCCCATGACACTGCTCATAAATACGCCGCCGACTTGCCCCTCCCGCCATTGGTCGTTAGGATGGCGCCATCTTGATGGACGGGGCGAACATGATTCACCAACAACGCGTGGCGAAACATCTCCTGCTGCTGGTCTGCCTGCTGGTGCTCAATTGTGCGGCCCAGCCGCTGGCCAGGCTGGCCCTGCTCGATCACGCCCTCAGCTGTCAGGCGCTGCCCGTTCCAGGCTCGGCAACGGATCAAGAGGATGCCAAACCGACCAGCCCGCAGCCCACCAGTTGCCAGCTCAACGGCAAGTGGCTGAGCGCCGCCACCCTGCTCTGCGTCGAACAGCTCTTCTTTGCCGTGGCCGTGCTGATCGCCCTGCTGACCCCTCTTTGGCGCTACACACCGCCACTTCCCCCTCCCAGAGTCATCTCGCCGCCCGAACGGCGTCTGCACCTCACTCTCTGCGTCTGGCGGGAATGAGTTTGGCTGCGTTCTTTCGTTAGCTGTCACTCATTTTTGCGAGACCAAAAAAATGTCGAATCTCTTCAAGGCGGCCCTACTACTGGGCGGTCTGCTATGGCAATCCATGGGATTGGCCAGCGATACGGGCTGGCTCACCAGCCCACAGAATGATCACGCCAAGGTGCGACTGCAGGCTGACCACAGCGCCCCTGACCACACCCGCATCCTGCTCGACGTAGCACTCGAGTCCGGCTGGAAGACCTACTGGCACAGCCCGGGCGAAGGGGGCATTGCCCCCCAGATCCTGTGGGATGAGCCGATCGCTGCGCTGCAGTGGCACTGGCCAGTGCCGCGCCACTTCGAGGTAGCCGGGCTTAGCACCCAGGGTTATCAGGGCAATGTGACCTTCCCCCTCAGCCTCAGCTATCCGGCAGAAAAGGCGCTCAAGGGCACCTTGCGCCTCTCCACCTGCAGCAACGTCTGCATTCTGACCGACTACCCCTTCACCCTCACGGTGGATGGGCAGGCCCCGGCCGGTTTCGACTTTGTCTGGGCCAAGGCCATCAGCAACCTGCCCCAACCGCTGCCCGCCGCCACCCGGGTGGAGCTCGGTTATCAGCAAAACCAGCTGCAACTGCGCGCCGAGCGGGCAGAGGGCTGGCAATCGCCTGCCCTCTTTATCGACGCTCTGGAAGGAGCCGAATTTGGCAAACCTGCGCTTGAGGTCGAGGGTAACACCCTGATCGCCCGGGTGCCGGTGAGCGATGGCTGGCAGGGGGATGCACCGGATCTGCGCGGCCAATCCCTCGGCTTGCTGCTTACCAGTGGCGAACAGGCGTGGCAGGGCAAAGGCTCGATTGGCGAAGCGCTCGTATTGCCAACGCCGAGCCAGCCCCTGCTCTGGTTGCTGGGGGCGGCGCTGCTCGGCGGCCTCATCCTCAACCTGATGCCCTGCGTGCTGCCGGTACTGGCGCTCAAGTTGGGGTCTGTGCTGCAACATCAGGCGCGTGAACAGGGAACGGTACGCAAACAGTTCCTCGCCGCCAGCGCCGGGATCATCGCCTCCTTCTGGGTGCTGGCCGCCATGAGCAGCCTGCTGCGCGCCCCCGGCTTCGGAATGAGTGGGGCCGTCGGCTGGGGCATCCAGTTCCAAAGCGCCGGTTTTATCGGCTTGATGGTGCTGGTGACCCTGCTGTTTTGCGCCAACCTGCTGGGGCTGTTCGAGATCCGCCTGCCCAGCGCTCTCAGCACTCGCCTCGCCACCAGCGGTGGCAATGGCCTCGGTGGTCACTTCCTGCAGGGGAGCTTCGCCACCCTGCTCGCCACCCCCTGCTCCGCGCCCTTCCTCGGCACCGCGGTGGCCTTTGCGCTGGCCGCGCCCCTTGGCCAGCTTTGGCTTATCTTCACCGCGCTCGGAATTGGCATGAGCATGCCCTGGCTGCTGGTAGCAGCTCTGCCACGGCTCGCCCTCTGGTTGCCGAAACCCGGGCGCTGGATGAACCATCTGCGCATCCTGCTCGGTCTGATGATGCTGGGCTCCAGCCTCTGGCTGAGCAGCTTGCTCAACAACCATCTCGGCAGCTATGCCACCGGCGGGCTGATGGCCGCCATGCTGCTGGTACTGCTGATTGGCATCATCTGGCGTTACGGCATACGCGGCTTCACGCTGGCCCTCTCCCTCTCGGCGCTTGTCGGTGGGGCCCTGCTACTGGGGGGCGCCTTCACAGCGCAGGGGTCGGGCAGCACCGACAAGGTGGTCTGGCAACCGCTATCTGAACGCGCCATCACCGATGCGCTGGCCCACAACAAGCGGGTCTTTATCGATGTCACCGCCGACTGGTGCGTGACCTGCAAGGCCAACAAATACAACGTGTTGCTGCGCGATGAGGTGCAACAGGCCCTCTCGGCCCCCGATGTGGTGGCCCTGCGCGGTGACTGGAGCAAACCGGACGAAGCCATCGCCGCCTTCCTGCGCCAACGCGGGGCGGCAGCCGTCCCCTTCAACCAGATTTATGGCCCGGACTTGCCGCAAGGGGTCACGCTGTCGCCCCTGCTCGACAAGGACGCTCTGCTGACCACCTTGCACAAGGCTGGCCTGCTTCAGGCTGGCACCACCCGATTTTAAGGAGTACCCATGAAACCGACTCTGAGCGCCCTGACCCTGCTGGCCTCCCTTTCCGCAGCGTTGCTGGCTCCGGCCCTGCACGCCGCCCCCTTCACCCCGGAGCAAGAGGCCCGCATCAAGGAGCTGATCCGCGAGACCCTGATCGCCAACCCCAAGATCCTCGACGAGGCGGCCGAATCCTGGGAGAAGCAGAACGCGGCAGCCCAGGAGGCGCGACTTGGCAACTTCATCAAGGGCAACAAGGATGTGCTGTTCAACAGCGCCACCAGCCCGCGCCTGGGCGCCAAGAATCCCAAGCTGACGCTGGTGCTGTTCACCGACTACAACTGCCCTTACTGCAAGCAGTTCGATCCCCAACTGACCAAGCTGCTCAAGGCCTATCCGGACGATCTGGGGCTGGTGATCAAGCTGCTGCCGTTCAAGGGGCAAACCTCCGCCAAAGCGGCCCAGTATAGCCTGACCCTGTGGCAGCAGGATCCCGCCCG
Source organism: Aeromonas sp. MdU4 (assembly GCF_041929505.1). Lineage (NCBI taxonomy): Bacteria > Pseudomonadati > Pseudomonadota > Gammaproteobacteria > Aeromonadales > Aeromonadaceae > Aeromonas > Aeromonas sp. MdU4. The sequence goes on from NZ_JBHFMW010000027.1 coordinate 63,652, forward strand.
CTTCCTCGACCTGCACGATAAGCTGATGAGCAAGCAGGGGATGTTGACCGAGGCGGATATCAACAAGGCGCTGGCGGCCACCGGCAATGTGGCGCTCAAACCGGAGGGCAAAGCGACCGAAGAGCTGCGCAATAGCCTGCGCATCGGCACCCTTCTGGGGGTACAGGGCACACCGGCGACCCTGATCGGCAACCAGCTGGTACCGGGCGCCATCCCCTATGAGGAGCTGGAGCAACTGGTACAGGCCGAACTGGCCAAGCAGGGATAAGGAATGACCACCAATCCTCAACCCCGCTGGCGACGCTGGGGCAAGGAGGTGCTCTGGCTGCTGCTGATGGCGCTGGTCATCTCGACCCTGCTGGACCTGTGGCGCAGCCCGACCCTGCCTGAAGGGGCGATGAGCGCCCCCGTCACCCTGCAGGATGGCAGCAACACGGATCTCGCCACCCTTAGTCAGGGCAAGCCGCTGCTGGTCTACTACTGGGCCAACTGGTGCGGCGTCTGCCGTTTCACCACCCCGACCGTGCAGCAGCTCTGGCAAGAGGGTGAAAACGTGCTGACGGTGGCACTGCGCTCCGGCAATTTGGAGCAGTTAGGCAAGGGGATGAGCAAGAAGGGGCTCACCTTCCCGACCCACAATGACGAGTCGGGAGCGCTGGCCGCCCAGTGGCAGGTGGGAGTGACCCCGACTTTCCTCGTTATCAAGGATGGCAAACTGGTGAGCAGCACCACCGGATGGAGCTCGAAGTGGGGCTTGCAGCTGCGGCTCTGGTGGGCTGCCCTCTAGCCACGCCGCCCCGCCATAAAACAAGGGCCATCCCATAGATGGCCCTCTTTTTTGTACCTATGCCTGGTTGGGAAGAACTGCTCAGACCCCGTTACAGATGGCTCAGCACAAAGCGACAGCGCTCAGCCACACTGCCCCACGGCACCTCGATACACTCATAACCGAGCTGACGATAGACCCCCAGTAACTGCTGATGCAGCGCCAACGCCTCGCTGAACGGGTAGGGCCGCACATCATCCTGCACATAGCTGTCAGGGTCCAATACACAAAAGAAAACCCGCCCGTGATATCCCTGACTTGCAGCCTGATAGTGCTCTGGCACCGGCAAGCCACCCCAGCCCAGATAGGCACAGATATCCCCGATCGCCCGATCGAGAAATACCGGCCCCGCCATCGCACTCGCCTGCGCCTTTTGCTGTTGCATGTCAGCCAGGCACAATGCCGCGAACCCGGCCAGATCCTGCCAGGGCAGCGTGCCCCCCTCGATCTGGCTCTGGGCCTCAATCAATTGCCGCGGCACCTCGACAAAAGTGGCATACCCCAACTCGGCCAGTGCCGCCAACAGGGTGCTTTTGCCGCCCCCCGGACCACCGGTGACGATCACCATACCATTGCTGCAGGCAGGCAAGCCGTTATCCATCCACTCTGGCCGCGTCACGAGGAGTCTCCACCACATTGTCCACACCCGCCTCTGCAAAGCTGGCCATCTGGTTGTAAAAATTGACGGCAGCCTCCAGCAGGGGCAGCGCCAATGCCGCGCCGGAGCCCTCACCCAGCCGCATGCCAAGCTGCAAGAGCGGGCGAGCGTCGAGTGCCTCAAGCAACAGGCGATGCCCCTGTTCCTGGGACTGGTGGGCAAAAATCAGGTAGTCACGCACTCCGGGGGCAAGACGAACCGCGCACAAGGCTGCCACGGTCACGATAAATCCATCAACCAGCACAGGAACCCCGGCTTCAGCCGCCGCCAGTATGGCGCCGGTCAGCTGCACAATCTCGAATCCGCCGACTGCGGCCAGCACCCCGACCGGGTCATGGCGATCGGGTTGATGCAGTGCCAGCGCCTCACTGATCAGCGCCACTTTACGGGCAAAGATGGCATCATCAACGCCGGTACCACGGCCGACACACTCGGCCACCGGCAAGCCCGTCAGCGCCGCCATGATGGCTGCCGCCGCCGAGGTATTGCCGATCCCCATTTCACCAAATGCCAGCAGGTTACAGCCATCCGCCAGTTGAGCCCGCACCAGCTCGCGCGCCAGCGCAAAACCCTGCTCCACCTGTGCTCGCCCCATGGCCGGAACCTGATGGAAGGGGCGAGTGCCGGCACCCAAGCGCTGCGAAATCACCTGAGGATGGTCCAACGGCGCCAGAATGCCGCAATCGACAACCTTCAACTGCCAGCCCAGCTGACGGCAAAACACATTGATCGCCGCGCCACCGGCGACAAAATTCAGCACCATCTGGGTGGTGACCTCACTCGGTGCTATCGAAACCCCGGCATTGGCAATGCCATGATCCCCGGCAAACACCAGCATGGTGGGATGGCAAATGGCCAGCGGATCGGAAACCTGCTGCAACTGGATCTGGCCCAGACGCAGCGCCAGCGTCTCAAGATCACCAAGCGCCCCCAGGGGCTTGGTCTTGTTGTCGATACGAGCCTGAATAGCGGAAGAGAGCGCGCGATTAAGCGGGGCAACTGGGTACATTTTCACTCCTTGGATGAATCCATGATTGTGCTATCGCCAACTTGGTATATGCAAGTTAATCAATTGGTTAGAGCAGGTTATTGGGCCATCAACGACCCGGGCCAGTGCAACTGGTAAAAAGGTGGGCACTCATCCGCCAGATAGACAGTGATGGCCACACCAGCGCCATAAGGCAGATCAAACGAGGTGAACCAGGGGGCGCCGGGCAACTGATCCGGCTGCAGAATATGGCTGAGCAAGGCCCGGATCACGCCACCGTGACACACCAGCAAGCCGCCATCGGCCTTGCTGTTCGACAGTGCCATGACCCACTCCTGCCAACCCTGGCGAACCCGCTGGCAAAAGTCCGGCAACGGCTCCCCCTGCGGTGGAGAGTGATGCAAGGGATCGCGCCAAAAGGCGCTGGCCAGCTCGGGCCAGCGCTGATAGACCTCGCGCTGGGGCAAACCATCCCACAACCCGAAATCCATCTCGCGAGCCCAATGGCAGAGTTGCAGCTCACCCACGAAAGGCCCCTGACCCACCAGTTCATTGGCAAACGCCGTACAACGGCGGGCTGGCGAGCTGGCCAGCCAGAGTCTGCCCGGCACAAATGCAGAGACAGGTGCCGACAAGTGCTGCCACCCCTGCCGCATCTGGCACAATCCGCGCTCGCTGAGCGCCACATCCGTTCGGCCCCGCACCATCTCCCCCCCTTCACACTCACCATGACGCAGTAAAAAGAGGGACAATTTGCGATAATCGCTCATCGGATGGGCTCCAAAAGGAAAGTTTCAGGCCATACTACCGCAACCCGATCCCACTTGCCCGCCACATATCCATCACAACAACGCGGGGACGAGATGGCGCGATCGGGCGAGCTCGCCTCCTATTCATAGCGGTACGGGTCTGTTTCCGTTAAAATGACGGGTTTTTGCTGTGCCTGGTTTAGCAATCCCCACCATCAGGCACCCGCAGTGTGAATCCGATGATGCCAGTGATGCAGGATCTGCCATGAATAACTACTTTCGGGTGCTGGGCGTCAAGCCCAATGCCAACGAAAACGACATCAAAAAAGCCTATCGCAGGCTGTCGAATCAGTACCACCCCGATAAGCTGTTAGGGGCAAGCGAAGAAGAGCGAGAGCTGGCAGCCATCAAGCTGCACCAGGTAAAGCAGGCCTATGAAGTGCTGTCCGATCCAAAACAGCGCGCCGCCTTTATCAAGGATTTCAACAATGTCATCGTGACCGACCCCGCCTCTGCCATGCAGGAGATGTGGGATCAGTTCTACCCCTGATGCGCGAAGCGAATAAAGAAGAGCCACTATGCAGAAAAAATGGGATCAGGCGCGCATCAAAGCGCTGATAAGTGACGCGAGCGAGAACATCGAATCCTATCGGGATCAGGATGACCCCAAGGCGCTGGAACAGTTCACCGGCAAGATGAAGACCCTGCTGCTGGCCGATATGAGCATGCTGGAGTTCATGCCGGAATACCTGCCGCTGGCTCTCTATGGCCGGGTGCAGTTTCCGGCCAAGGCCAAGCTTGAGTGGAACAAGTGGCTCGGCAGCGGCGTACAACCCTCATGGGACGAATTCAAGGTGTCGGTGGCGTTTAACAATGCCGATCTGCCACTGGTCAAGGCGGTGCGAGCCCAGAGCGAAGATCAGCTGATCGAAGCCTGCGCCGTGCTGTTCCAGCTCGACAACCCGCTACCGCGCGGTGGCCGCCGTGCCGATGACGACTACGAGCTGCGTGACGACGAAGATGAAGACGGGGAAGATGCCGACGCCGACTACAACGGTGATGGTGACGACGACGGCGATCAGGATATGTACGACGAAGTACGTTTCTAATTGGGGCAACGCATGAACAACAGTCTGATAGAAATTACTGCCATCGAGATCAAAGAGCTGGCCGTTATCGAGCCGAAGCAGGCCAGCGAAAAGTTCGAGCTGATCGCCAAAACCATGTCTGATGAGCAGCTGGTCGAAGTCATTGAACAGATCGATATCGTCACCCTGACCCAGATCAACGGCCAGCATGACATGTCATTCCCCTCCATCATCTCCGAGCTGATGACCCCGGAGCGGATCCGCGACATCGTCTGCCAGCAGCCCCTCTACTGGGAAGAGGCGATCAAGAACAACGCCGAAGAGCTGCAACAGCACACCTTTGACTTCCTCAACTACCTGATCCGCACCCAGGATAGCGAAGCCAAACAGACCGAGATCCTCGAGTGTATCGCCGACGATCCGGCCGGTCTTTTCTACCTCGCCATCCCCTTTATCGAGTTCTATCGCGGCGATCGCTTTGATGATGACGAAGGCTTCCACGACACCCTGCATGCCGAAGAGGAAGATCTGGAAGAGGCACTCTCCTACAGCAACCGCCAGCAGAGCGAAGATGCCCACGACTATGCGCTGGATGATCCGCGCAGCCTGTTGATGCTGATCCGCGAGCTGACTCCCGAGGTGGAGAAATCCATCAAGGCGCTGCTGCGCAACGAGCACTCCAGCTGGGAAGGGATCATCAACAAGTTCGCCAGCGAGCTGGTGATGCAGGCCAAAGAGAAGAACAAGGTCGAGGACGAGTACGCCGAAGTCGACGACATGTTCAGCTTTCTGGATTGAGGAACCCCGCAATGCAACTAGTAATACGCGACGTCAATCAGGGCCCCTTCCTCACTCAGGTGCTGCGCTTTGGCCGCGACAACGAACGGCTGACCGAGCAGCAACTTGCCGCCATCAAGGGCAAGGCGGTGTTGATGAGCCTGAAGTTCGCCGACAAGTACTACAACAAGTACAAGATGCACCTGCTGGAGCAGGCAGCCCACGACGTGATCGGCGTGGTGAGCCTCGGCCTGCAGGAGCTCTCCCAGCGCGACACGGCCAAGGCACTCGCCCTGCTGCAAGCACCGGAAGGGCCCATCAAGCCGTTCCAGAAAGGGTGGTCGATGCTGATCTCGGTCAGCAGCAAGCAGCCCGGCGGCAACAACCTCTACGGGGATGTGGATGCCCGCCTGCTGGACAAGATCTCCAGCCCGCCTGACGTGGAAGAGTGGCAAGGTTGGCAGGAGTACGAGAAGGCGCTGGCCGAACACAACAAGACCCGCCTGATGACCCTGCTGGATCAGCACTGCTTCGCCTGCGAAAACGACCACCCGACCATGGAAGACAAGCTGGCCGAAGCGCTGCTCTACCGCATTCTCTGCGGCAATGGCAGCGGCGCCGCCAAGCTCAAGGTGAAGCAGGATCTCAAACGCAAGCTGGCGCGGGAGATTGAGCTCAACGAGGAGTGGTACGACACCGACTATCTGGCCGCCCAGCTGGAGTTGCTGCTGGCAGAGCTGCCGGGCGAACTGATCGCCGGTCTGCGTCAGGATCTCAGCAAGGGGTTTGTCCCCAACCTGTTGCACACGCTGGGCTTTGTGCGCCAGTACCAGCTGCTGCAAAAAGAGAACGCCTCACCGGAAAAACTCGACAACTTCGAGATGCGCGCCGGTCTCAAGCACCCGCTGCTCGGCTGGCCGCTCTACCACGACTTCTAACGGCGCATTGTCGTCGTCCATCCAGTCGCACCACAACGCCCGGCCCGCCGGGCGTTGTTATATCTGCTGCTCAGTGTGATACCAAAATACAGGGCGAATCATAACGGCTGGTCATGTAAAAATTTAATAGCCTCTATTTTTCTAATCTAAACATAACATCTATAAATATTTAAAAAACAAGATGAGGAGTTATTTAATTCCTTTTCTCATTTCTATAACATAGGTGGCATTGTCTACCAATGCTGAATCAAAGTTAATTTACACATCTATTTTCAACTAACGTTTATATGAGGGTTATTATGAAAATAAAATATGTTGTTATAGCAATTAGCCTCTTCTTATCACACGGTGTAAACGCAGGTCCCTATGGCGATGATTTGGCAAAATGCCTCATAGAATCAACCACAAAAAATGATCGCACATCCCTTGTTCGATGGATGTTTGCCTCCGCAGCGGCACACCCTGCAGTGAAATCTATCGCAAACGTGTCACAAAAAGAGCTGGATAATGCAAACGAAACAACGGGCAAACTATTTACAAAAATATTAACAAAGACATGCCGAGAACAGGCATCAAAAGCTCTCGCTTATGAAGGAACCGCAACAATTACTACCAGTTTCCAATTACTGGGACAGGTTGCCGCAACCGAGCTATTCTCAAGCCCCGAAGTACAGAAAGCAATGTCTGGCCTCGAGAAGGGTCTTGATAAATCAGCGCTTTCAAAATTAGCACCACAATAAAGCAATCAATAATCTATACAATGCTCCGACTCCATTGCCTTAACGCTGTGGAGTCGGGATACCAATCCACCATGCCTTTCACCGCTCCTCATTTCACTCCCTCTCTCCCGATATTTATTCACTCAATGCTTATGGGTGAATAAACAACCAACGACGCAACAGCCGGGGTTCAGCTGCGTAACGGGGTTAAAAACGGGACGCGAATCGCATTAAAAAGCCGAAACAGACACCAAATGATCGACCAGATCACATCTCCCCTATGAGAACGACGTGGACACCCGGGTGCTAATGACGCCCAAAATACGCATAAAAAGGCGGAATAGATCAATAAAAAGCAATTAATCACCTCGGATTAAATTTAAGGTATGGCAATTTGATCGAGCTGGCCGCTAAATGACAGACCGGCCTTCAGACCAGCATGGAAGCGCACAAGGCTAGCCGGCAGCAGACCGGTACATTCTCAGGATGAGTTGTGATTTTCCTTCTCACAGGAGACCAACCGTGAGCGCTTCGACACCACACTCCCAGCACGCAGCCGTCCCACCCGGTTCAGGCGCCCTGTTCTTTATCCAGACCTTCTCGACCCTGGGGTTTGCCGTGCTCTACTCGACCCTGGTGCTCTATGCCACCAAGCGTCTCGGCTTCAGTGAATCCCAGGCCAACGCCATGATGGGGGTCTTCGGTGCCTTCAACTATGGCCTGCACCTGTTTGGCGGTTACCTTGGCGGGCGCTACCTCAGCAACCGCAATCTGTTCGTGATGGGGATGGTGCTGCAGGTGATCGGCTGCTACTTCATCGCCGAGATGGGGATCTCCGGCCTCTACTGGGGGCTCGCCATGTTCCTGACCGGCAGCGGCCTCAACGTCACCTGCCTCAACATGATGCTGACCCAGCGCTTCGCCCCCGATGATCACCGCCGCGAGAGCGCCTTCCTGTGGAACTACGCCGGGATGAATCTGGGCTTCTTTATGGGCTTCACGGTAGCGGGGTATTTCCAGCTCACCGAGGATTACCGCACCCTGTTCCTGTTCGCCACCCTGGGCAACATCATCGCCATCATTGCCACCTTCGCCTGCTGGCCGATTCTGGCGGATATCAGCACCCCGCTGCGCCATGTCAAAGGAGGTCGCTTCTACCGCCGCATGTTGCTTGGCGTCGCCATTCTGGCCCTGCTGGTGCCCGCGCTGCGCCTGCTGCTGACCCACGCCAGCTTTAGCAGCAACTTCGTGCTGCTGCTGGGCGCCGTGGTACTGGTGTTGCTCTGCGTGATGACCGCCCGCCACCCGGACACCGCCGAGCGCAGCCGCATGGTTGCCTACCTGATCCTCGCCCTCGGCTCCCTCATCTTCTGGTCGCTCTACCAGCTGGCGCCCATGGGGCTGATGCTCTTCTCCGAACACAACATCAACCTCAACGTGTTCGGGCTGCAGGTCGCTCCCCAGTGGATCCAGAACATCAACACCATCGTCATCGTTATCGGTGGCCCCCTAATGGCGCTGCTGTTCAATCGACTGCGGGACCATGGCTGGAATATCGATATCCCCTCCCAGTTTGCCGCCTCCCTGTTCTGCATGGGGCTCGGCATGCTGGTGCTGCCGCTCGGCATTCATTTGGCAGGGGCCGACGGGATGGTCGCCTTCAAGTGGATCGCCATCAGCTATGTGCTGCAAAGTATTGGCGAGCTGCTGATCTCCCCCATCGGCTACGCCATGATCGGCAAGCTGGCCCCCGCCAGCCTGCAGGGTCTGCTGATGGGCTGCTGGATGATGGTGACCGGCGTCGCCTCCGTGCTGGCGGGCTATGTCTCCAGCGCCATGCCGCAGAATATCGGCAGCTCTCCGGTGGCTACCAACCCGGGTTACAGCTCGGTGTTCAATATGCTGGGCTGGGGCTCGATGGCCGGTGGCGTGGTATTGCTGCTCCTGGTGCCTCGCCTGCGCCTGCTGATTGCCGCCAAGCTGGCACCGCAACCGGCTGCCGCCGCCATCCCCGTCTGACAGAATCGAGGCGGCCATTCCACGTGGCCCCTTGATCAACCGACGGTTTAATCAATCGCTCAGGCCGTCATGCAAAGGGCCCCGCCATCTTCGATAGCGGGGCCCTCTCTTTTGGCGAAGTTGACGGTAGAAGTTGACGGTATATGCAATAGATAGCCCCTGTTTAGGCTGCGCTAAAAAGCGCAAAACATTCTGTCCAGCAAGGCCATCCGGTTACCTTCCATGTCCTGAAATTCAGTCACCCAGCACCCACCGATAGCGCATCCAGCATCACCCGCGCAATATCGTTCACCGTCAGATAAAGAGGCGCGCCATCCTGACTCGGGATATAACTCTCGCTTCCGGCCAACGCACTGGCACAACCTTTGACGCCGTCAATAAATGGGAATAATGCCATGTCATTGCCAGCGATCTCCACACGTTCGAATTCGATATCAAAAACGGTATATATAGAAGGCTCACTGCATATCCGTCACCGGAATCTCAACATGCATCCCAATATTGGCCATCGCCCTTTGCTTGTTCGCGAGGGATGGTGTTTTTCATAAATAACAATATGCCATTGTCACCCTAATGATCCGATTGCCATCCACCGCCATTTGCTCGACTGATATAAATGGCAGAGATAAAAAAACGCCCAGAAGGGCGTTTTTTTATGTTACCAAACCGGCTTATCAAGCCGCTTCACGTGCATTTTCTTCATCACTGCTCTGAGTCATGGCATTCAGCTTGGGTGCTGTCAGGATCATGACTACAGCAATCACCGCAGTGGCGATACCGATTTGCATAAACACATGGCTATAAATGGCCAGTGAAGCATGAGCATCCGGTACATCTGAAGGTACTGCGGTCAACGCAGCCACTTTACCTGCGATCAGCGCAGCGGCCGCGGTAGTCAGGAACCAGGCCCCCATGATGAAACCCATCAGGCGCTGTGGCACCAGCTGGGCGACCATGGCCAGGCCCAAACCGGAGATCATCAGTTCACCGATACTCTGCAGCGCATAACTCAGGATCAGCCAGTTCACCGAGACAATACCCTGTTCGTTGGCGAACGATGCGCCCCATGGCAGCACCAGGAATGCGCCGGAGCAGAGCACCATGCCGATGGCAAACTTGTGCGGCATGGGCAGACGGTCACCCATCTTGTTATAGAGCGCAGCCAGCAGCGGGCTTGCCAACATGATCCAGAACGGGTTCAGAGCCTGATACTGTTCCGGTTCAAAGGCGATGCCCAGAATGGAGTGCTCAACGTTGTGAATCGCGAAGAAGTTCAGCGAAGTCGGCATCTGGTTATAGAGCACAAAGAAAATCACCGCTTCCAGCATCAGCAGAAATGCCACGATCATTTTGCGACGCGCGGCGCCATGCAGGGCGAAGGTCTCTTTGGCAAAAATCAGCACGATACCCAGAGAGATAACAGCCAGTGCGGCACGGGCAACGGTCTGATTGTGCAGCAGCCAGTAAGAGACACCGATCAGCGCAACAACCCCAACCAGCACCATCATCAGGTGATCGTATCTGATGGGAGCAAAATCAGGCTTGGAGCCGTGATCTTTAACCCAACGGCGGCACACCATGAAATTGACCAGGGTAATCAGCATCCCCACCACGCTCAGTGAGAACGCAATGCTCCAGCCATATTTGGCCGCGAGCCAAGGGGTAGCCAGCATGGAGAAGAAGGAGCCAATGTTGATGGACATGTAGTACATGGTGAATGCACCGTCCAAACGCGGATCGTTTTTATCGTAACAGGTAGACAGCAAGGAGGCCGGGTTCGCTTTGAACAGACCGTTACCGACCGCGATAGCCGCCATACCGACATAAACCAACGTGACATTATGGCCAGAATAGGCAACCAGGGCATAGCCAACCGCCAATACCATTGCCCCCAGCATAATCACGCGCTTGGTTCCGAGGACCTTGTCTCCCAACCAGCCACCGACAGAGATAAAACCGTAAACCAGCGCACTGAAAGAGGAGAACAGCGTGATCGAGTCGGCCTCGCTCATGCCAAGCATTTTGACCAGATAAACGGCCATAATGCCCTGCAGGCCGTAATAACCAAAACGCTCCCACAATTCGATGGAGAAAATCAGATAGAACGATTTGGGTTGTCTGAAAGCATTTAGACTGACGTCTGCGCTCTCTTTATTACCATTATTAACTGTTGACACAAAACCTCCATATTTATACTCCCAATCTGGGACAGGAAAGCCAAGAGTGATGCCAGGAGTGCATCCTTATGCATTGTTATACTACCAATTCCGGCACTAAAACAACCAAATTAGCGGGGTTGCCAGACCAAGGTTAAACGGATCTTTTCTTTGTTTAATTTATTAATGCATACGATATTTCCGCCCGCCATTTATTGTGAATAAACTTAATTGTCTGGCGCGGCAGACTTGAATCAAGCGGGCCATAATTGTTATTTGCGCCATATATTTTCGATATATTTTAACAAAGCCATACACATGCCGTGTTATTACCCGCATACCCAGCGATACTGTCAAATCTGTTATCACAAGCAAGCAACAAACGACACCTGATCCACTATGGTAGCCACTGTGCAGGAGGGATAATTAGCCAAATAACGGGGTGATTGGCTGACGCTAATCTCGCCAAACAGGGCTGCAAATTTGGCAATCTTGCCGCATGGCCACCACCTCAACGCGCTCGCGCTCATCCCTGACTCCATCTTTTGATTAATTATCTGGCAGCTGCTGGCAGAGGGAGAAAGATGGCCAAACCACCGATCCGGGCAGGTGAGTAGCCCTCGCTCTGTTGGCAGCAATCAGGCTGCTTGCTGGCCATGTCGATAGCAGAACCCGCCCAACCGCTTAGCTCCCCCCTGATTGCGAATCCCGGACAAGGCCGCCAGGGTCAAGCCAGTCACGATGGAATTCAACCATTTGGAAAGACAACCCGATCCACGCTCCGCCAACCGATACAAAGATTTACACCTTTGCCCTTGTTCGCCGGGACGACCACGCCTATAACAGCGCTCGAATTTGACCCTTTCGGACAATCTATGCAGGCCAACCCATTCCCAATCACCAATGCACTGAGCGGCGCAGCCCTGTTATTTGCCATCAATGCCAGTTTGCTTACCCTGATCCCCCTCTCCCTGCTCTGGGGGCTGGACGAGATCAGCTATCTGCGCAGGCCCGATCTGGTCTACTTGATATGGACCCTGCTGCTGCTCTATCCCAGCATAATGGCGCTGCCCGTGATGCGGGCCATCATGCTTTGGCTGCGGCTGCGCCCGGTCAAGAAACGAGGTGGCGAGCCAGACAATGTCGGGTTGGTCATCGCCACCTCCCAGCTTGCCCATCTGCGCTATTGGGGTCGCCTGCTGATGCTAGCCAACCTGCTCTATCTGCCGTTTCTCCTGCTCGGGCTGTTTTAAACCAGCCCTGCAAACACCAAGAGAAGCCTCGTCGTCAACCAGATCGGGGCTCACCCTCTCCCCGCGCCGATAAGCCCTCTCTCCTGCAAGAACCCAATAACCAGGGCATATTTTTGCACCCAGGCAACAATAAAAATTTTTCTGTCTTACCAGTGAAACAATCTAACCCTCAGCAACCCGCTGCCCAGCTCATCACCACAGCCTGCCTCCGTGATATTGAGCCCCGGTTTTCCTCTCAGCGGGCCGGTTAACCCAAAGCCGAAGCAGTGATGCAACAGACCCTGCCGGGCAGCTCATAGCACCGGCCACCTCACGGATTCAATAGCGGTGTAATTTCATTGCACCCTACGGTGACCTCCCCTCACCCTGACCCTCTCCCAAGGGGAGAGGGAACAAGTGCCTGCCAACCTGTAGCCGTAGCTGTCACGCCATTCCAAAATTGCTGCGAGCCGGGCTCCCTTCTCCCACTCTTTGCCATAAACAAGGGGAGAAGGGTCGGGGATGAGGGGGAGCAAACCATCACAACAGAAGCCACCGACAAGCCGCAGAACGTTAAATCAAGCAGGAGCGCGTAGGGTCGATTAGCGAAGCGTAATCGTCCGCACCGCAAGCTCGGTGGCTATGGACATAGAGAAGAGATCAGCTGGAACACCGGCAGAATTGCGGCAACCGGTTTTCGCGATCGTCTGATTACGCTTCGCTAATCAAACCTACGGCCCTACGAGCTGGGGATGAGGGGATCGCAAAATAGAATTACCGACCACATTGAGACAATAGGTTTTCACAATCGTCTGATTACGATTCGTTAATCTACAACCCTACACAAAAAGCGTAGAGCTTCATACAACGCCCTTTACGAGGTACACTGTTCAAAATTTAACATTGACTATTTCGAATATTTTTCAGCAGTTTATGGAGGAACACTGATGAAACAGGGCACTATTAAAGAAGTCTTTTCTCCTTCAGATGGAAAAATTTATTTCGTCAGAGACATTTTAGAGCGTTCCCAGAAAGAACTCTTTGAGATGAGGCGAAAACTGAGGCCGAGTGTTGGTGCACTCACCATGTTATGCTCAACATGCTACCAACCTGTGATATTGGCAGGCCGTTTAGATCAAAGCTTCTACTTTAGACATATTAAGGATTCTGATGATTGCCCAATCAAAACAACGTCCCACCTTAGTTTCGACGAAATAAATGCAATGAAATACAATGGGCAAAAAGAAGGCCCATTGCATAGAGTCAACAAGCTGTTAATTGCCAAATTACTAGAGAGTGACCCCACGTTTAGCAGCGTAGAAGTAGAGAAAACCTTTCGAGAGGAAAATATCACTGGAATTGCAAAAAAATGGCGTAGACCTGATGTTTCTGCAAAAAACACCAAGCTTGGCGTAAGAGTTGCTTTTGAACTGCAAGTTTCCACAACATTTATCGATATCATAATTGCTCGCGAAGATTTTTATAAAAACAGCGCAGCCTTTATTTTATGGATCTTCTTGAGCTTTGAGGAAAAGAAATTCACCGAGCTAGATATTTTTTATGCAAACAAATCGAATGCTTTTATATTCGATAACGAAGCCAAAACTGCCAGTTTAGTTGCAGAGAAACTCTTATTAAAATGCTATTACCATGAATATTATGCAGTAGAGTTACAAGACTCTGCAACAGTTTCCGTGCGAGCTGTGGATAGGCTAGTATCTCTGGATGACTTAACATATAACAATGACACTGGAAAACTCTATTTTTTCGATTCTGACTTATCAGAAAAAAATGCACAAAACCAGGCCGAGATAATAAAAAAAGAGAAAGCCAAAGAGAAATTACTTCTTGAAAACAAAAGACGTGAAGCATCTATGGCAGAAGTGAATAAAAATGATTTTTATAGCATTTATAGCTCAAACTCGAACTCCATAAAAAACCACCAAATTAAACCAAAAAAAGGTTTATCAGAAAGAATTTACAGTAAAATTTCAAAAACGAAGAGTTTTGAAAACCTATGTTGTGAACATTGTGGAAATACGCATAGCTTCCATGACATAGCCTGTTTTATATATTGCGATCTCTGTAAGAAAGAAGTTAAATACTAAAATGAAAAACATCATGAACTTGATGAAAATCATTAGTCATCAATTAGATTAAAGGGCGCTTTCGCGCCCTTTCTATATTAATTACCCTTCCTGATTTTCCTCCGCGACCGGTTCAGCACCGGCGGCGGGCTCAATCTCGATGCGATCGACCCGCTGCAAACCGCGGGGCAGCTTGGCGCCACGGCGGCCGCGCTCGCCGCGGTAGTAGTCGAGATCAGAGGGTTTGAGGGTCAGCTTGCGCTTGCCGGCAAACAGGGTCACATATTGCCCCTGCGGGATAATGGCGGCCATCACCATAAACTCTTCCCGCGCCTTGACCCGTGCCGACGGAATGCTGATCAGCTTGTTGCCCTTGCCCTTGCCGAGTACCGGCAGGGTGTTGAGCGGGAACAGCAGCATGCGCCCCTCGTTGGAGATGGCCATGCAGAGATCGGTCTCTGGCGAGCCAATCTTCTGGGGTGCCATCACCAAGCCACCTTCCGGCACGGTGAGCAACGCCTTGCCGTTCTTGTTCTTGCCGATGAGGTCGTCATAGGTGCAGACAAAGCCGTAACCAGCATCGGAACAGATAAGGTAGGGCTCACCCTCGTTGCCCATTACCAGATGGCGCACCTCTTCCCCGGCCCCCAGCGCAAAGCGGCCGGTGAGCGGTTCGCCCTGACTGCGGGCGGATGGCAAGGTGTGGGATTCGAGGGCGTAGGTGCGGCCCAGCGTGGAGAGAAACACCGCCTGCTGGTTGCTGCGGCCACAGGCGTGGGCCAGATAGCTGTCTCCCGCCTTGTAGGAGAGCCCCGCCACATCGACGTCGTGGCCCTTGGCGGCGCGCACCCACCCCTTGTCGGAGAGGATGACGGTGACCGGTTCGCTGGGAATAAGCTCTTTCTCGGTCAGCGCCACAGCGGTAGCACGTTCCACCAGCGGGGTGCGGCGATCGTCGCCGTACTTCTCGGCATCGGCCAGCAGCTCTTTCTTGAGCAGTGTATTGAGGCGACGCTCGGAGCCCAGGATCAGCTCCAGCTTGTCGCGCTCTTCGGCCAGTTCGTTCTGTTCGGCACGCAGCTTGAACTCTTCGAGCTTGGCCAGATGGCGCAGTTTCAGCTCGAGGATCGCTTCGGCCTGGGTTTCGCTGATGTTGAAGCGCTCCACCATCACCTTGCCCGGCTCATCCTCGGTACGGATGATCTCGATCACCTCATCGATGTTGAGATAGGCAATCAGCAAGCCTTCGAGGATATGCAGGCGAGCCAGCACCTTGTCGAGGCGGAACTGCAGACGGCGACGCACGGTCTCGCGGCGGAAGATGATCCACTCGCTGAGGATGGTCTTGAGGCACTTGACCTGCGGCCGGTTGTCGAGACCGAGGATGTTGAGGTTGACCCGGTAGTTCTTCTCCAGATCCGTGGTGGCGAACAGGTGGGCCATCAGCCCCTCTACATCCACCCGGTTGGAGCGCGGCACGATCACCAGACGGGTCGGGTTCTCGTGGTCAGATTCATCGCGCAGGTCGGTCACCATCGGCAGCTTTTTGGCCACCATCTGGGCGGCGATCTGCTCCATGATCTTGGCGCCGGAGGCCTGATGGGGCAGCGCAGTGATGACGATGTCGCCATCCTCCTCGCTCCAGACCGCCCGCTGCTTGATGGAGCCCTTGCCGGTCTCGTAGATTTTGCGGATATCGTCGCGCGGGGTGATGATCTCGGCGTTGGTCGGGTAGTCCGGCCCCTGAATGTGCTGCATCAACACATCGAGCCCCGCATTGGGGTTGTCGAGCAGTTCGGCACAGGCGTAGGCCACTTCCCGCGCGTTGTGGGGCGGGATGTCGGTCGCCATGCCCACCGCGATACCGGTCACCCCGTTGAGCAGGATGTGCGGCAGGCGGGCCGGCAGCACCACCGGTTCTTTCATGGTGCCGTCGAAGTTCGGCGTCCACTCCACCGTGCCTTGGCCCAGCTCGGAGAGCAGCAGCTCGGAGAAGCGCGACAAGCGAGCTTCGGTATAACGCATGGCGGCAAAGGATTTGGGATCATCCGGCGCCCCCCAGTTGCCCTGACCATCCACCAGCGGGTAGCGGTAGGAGAAGGGCTGAGCCATCAGCACCATGGCTTCATAACAGGCGCTGTCGCCGTGGGGGTGGTACTTACCCAGCACATCACCCACGGTACGGGCGGACTTCTTGTGCTTGGAGAGGGCCGACAGACCCAGCTCGCTCATGGCGTAGATGATGCGCCGCTGCACCGGTTTGAGGCCGTCGCCGATATGCGGCAAGGCCCGATCCATGATGACGTACATGGAGTAGTTCAAGTAAGCCTGTTCGGTAAAGGTGCGCATTGGCTGGCGCTCTACCCCGTCCAGACTGAGCTCGATAGCATCACTCATGTGATTTTCTCTTTCGGTTCGGGAGCCGCCACAGGGCGACTCCGGCTAAATGCTTGCTGGCCCGCACAGGGCCAGCCGACGGCTTAGATGATGGCGAGGTTGCCCTTCTCTTCGAGCCACTCGCGGCGATCGCCCGCCCGCTTCTTGGCCAGCAGCATGTCCATCAGTTGCAGGGTCTCATCCCCTTCAGCCTCTGGCCCCATGGTGAGCTGCACCAGACGGCGAGTGTTGGGATCCATGGTGGTTTCCCGCAGCTGTTTCGGGTTCATCTCACCCAGACCCTTGAATCGGGTCACCATCACTTTGCCCTTCTTCTTCTCGGCCTCGACCCGCTGCAGCACGCCGTTCTTCTCGTCCTCGTCGAGGGCGTAGAACACCTCTTTGCCGATGTCGATCCGGTAGAGGGGCGGCATGGCGACATAGACGTGGCCCTGATTGACCAGCGCGCGGAAGTGCTTCACGAACAGGGCGCAGAGCAGGGTGGCGATGTGCAGACCGTCCGAGTCCGCATCCGCGAGGATGCACACCTTGCCGTAGCGCAGGCCGCTGAGATCCTCGGAGTCGGGATCGAGCCCGATGGCCACCGAGATATCGTGCACTTCTTGCGAGGCGAGCACCTGACCGGCCTCTACCTCCCAGGTGTTCAGGATCTTGCCGCGCAGCGGCATGATGGCCTGAAACTCCCGATCCCGCGCCTGCTTGGCACTGCCGCCCGCGGAGTCACCCTCCACCAGAAACAGTTCGCCCTGCATGGGGTCGGCGCAGTTGCAGTCGGTCAGCTTGCCGGGCAGCGCCGGGCCCTGAGTGATCTTCTTGCGCACCACCGTCTTGGCGGCGCGCATCCGGCGCTGGGCGCTGCTGATACAGAGTTCGGCCAGCTGCTCCGCCAGCTCGGTGTTGCTGTTCAGATACAGACTGAAGGCATCCTTCACCACGCCGGAGACGAACGCCGAGCTCTGGCGCGAGGAGAGCCGCTCCTTGGTCTGACCGGCGAACTGCGGATCCTGCATCTTGACCGAGAGGATGTAGGCGCAGCGATCCCAGATATCTTCCGGGGTCAGCTTGACCCCGCGCGGCAACAGGTTGCGGAACTCGCAGAACTCGCGCATGGCGTCGAGCAGCCCCTGACGCAGACCGTTGACGTGGGTACCGCCCTGGGCGGTGGGGATCAGGTTCACATAGGATTCGGCGAGGCATTCGCCCCCTTCCGGCAGCCAGCAGAGTGCCCAATCCACCGCAGACTGTTCGGTGCTGAATGAGCCGATAAAGGGCTGTTCCGGCAGGCAGGTGAACTGCTTGACCGCGTCGACCAGATAATCCTTGAGGCCATCTTCGTAGCACCACTCCAGCTTGATACCGGTGTTCTTGTCGAGGAACTTGATGGTGAGACCGGGGCAGAGTACCGCTTTCGCTTTCAGCAGGTGCTCGAGCTTAGTGACCGAGAAGCGGGGCGAGTCGAAGTAGCTCGCCTGCGGCCAGAAGCGCACCCGGGTGCCGGTGTTGCGGCGCCCGCAGGTGCCGGTGATGGTCAGCTCCTGCACCTTCTCGCCACGCTCGAAGGCGATGTCATAGACCTGGCCGTCGCGACGTACCGTCACCTCGACCCGATCGGAAAGGGCATTTACCACCGAGATGCCCACCCCGTGCAGACCGCCGGAGAACTGGTAGTTCTTGTTGGAGAATTTGCCGCCCGCGTGCAGCTTGCAGAGGATCAGCTCCACACCGCACACCCCTTCCTCCGGGTGGATATCGACCGGCATACCGCGGCCGTCATCGATCACCTCGAGGGACTGGTCTTCATACAGGGTCACCTCCAGAGTACGGGCGTGACCCGCCAGCGCTTCGTCGACGCTGTTGTCGATGACCTCCTGGCCGAGGTGATTGGGCCGGGTGGTGTCGGTATACATGCCGGGGCGGCGACGCACCGGTTCAAGGCCATTGAGGACCTCAATGGCATCCGCATTGTATTGAGTAGACATGGAGGGCCTTGCGAATTGACGTTTGGGGAGAATCTTACTCGTTGGGAGGGTCTTGGACAAACCCGACGGCGGCAAAGCTTGATCCGGATGGGGACTGACGGCCCCCGAGTGGCCAATCAGGCCACGCCTGGCTCCACCGGTAGCGCCTGCTGCAGCTGGGAGAGAGAGCTGTGCAGCCGCCACACCATGCCCGCCAAATCCCGCGCGGCGATCTCCTGATGGCGAGCCAGCCCATGGCTGATGCGCTGCAACTCCGCCAGCGTCTGATCGAGGGAGTCATGCTGCACGCCGCCCTCGGTGAGGATCCCCTTCAGACTGCGCAGGCAGTTGTCCCGCACCAGATAGAGGGGCTGATCGTCATCGCGCCACTGGCGCAGCTGCCAGACGATATGGCTGCAGTTGAGCAGCACCACACCCCAGCGCAACACCCAGAGCCTTGCGGTCTGATCCTGACTCTGGCTGAGCTGGCTGATGCAGTGATAAATCAGCGACTCGAACTGGCTCTCGCTCTGCTGCGGTCTGGGCTCCAGCTGATCGATAAAGTGGCGGCGCAGGGAGCGAATAATGCGGCGGCTCTTGCGCCGATCAGAGCTTGGTCGCAGCAACTGGAACGCCAATCCGGCCACCATCACCCCCAGCATCTGACTGATGCTGCCGTTAATAAACTGCTGATAGTCATAGCTCGGCGGATTGGTGATGGCGAGAAAGGAGCCGAGCAGCACGATAAGCTGGCCCCACAACACTGCCTGCCGGGTCTGCTGCAACTTGCAAAGCTGCATGGTGACCAACGCCGGAAACAGCAGGGCACAGAAGAGCCAGAAGTCGTCGATACGGATCATCAGGCCAAATTTGACCGCAAAACAGATCAGGCTGAGCAGCAGGATCGCCTTGAGCATGGTGTTGACCCCTTTGGCCGGAGCCGGGGTCGCCGAGTAGAGCACGCAGCAGATGGCGAGCAGGGTCAGCGCCGAGCCACCCGCATCCCACTGGCTGTTGATCCAGAAGGCGCAGCCGAGCAGCACGCAGAGGAAAGTGCGCCCACCGTTGTAGGCCGCCTCGTAACTGTCGATGTGACTGGTCAGGGAGCTGTGGCGCGGTGGCGCTGGCCACTCATGATCATCGTACCGCTCCAGCCGATGCAACCAGCGCTGGCACTCCAGATAACTCCAGCAGAAGTGGCGCAGCCGCAACCAGAAAGTGCGCAGGCGGTAATCACAGCCCGCCGTCGGCACAAACGGCACCAGCAGCCGGGCAATGCGGTAGCGATCGCACTCCGGCTTGCCCAGCTCGGCCAGCAGGGTGGCGAGCAGCGTCTGAATGCCCTCCGGTTGCTCCGGCCAGTTGTGCAGCATGCGGCGCTGGCTGGAGATAAGGCTGATGAGGCGCAGCTGGCGATGCAGCAGGAAGTTGAGCAGCTTGTTGTGGCGACGCAGGCGGTGGTGGCTCCAGACCGCCTGAATCCGCAATACGTTCATGGTGAGGATCTGGCCGATCAGCCCCTCGTGGGCGCTGCGCACATCGGGATTGGCCTCCCCCAGCCAGAGCAGCTGGGCATGCTCCAGCAGGCGGGTCTGGGTCTTGTGCAGCGACTGCAGCAGGGTCTCGCTGTCGGAGGTGCTGGGCAGGATCATCATCATCAGGCCGCCACAGAGGATGCCGATGATCACCTCGCTCACCCGGGCCTGGGCGATGTCGAAGATATGGTGCGGATCGGTCACATTGACGCAGGAGAAGGCCACGATGGCGGCGGTGTAGCCCGCCAGCGCAAAGGCGTAGGAGACGTTGTTCTGGTAGTGGTTGGATATGTAGGTGCACAAGCCCAGCCAGAGGGCGATGAGGAAGCTGAACAACCAGGGGTCACTGATGCCAAAGCCGGTGATCACCACCGCTGCCATGGCGCCAATCAGGCTGCCAACCACCCGCCCCAGACTCTTGCTGATAACCCCGCCCACGGTGGGAAAACTCACCACCGCCGCCGAGGTCATGGCCCAGTAGGGGGAGTCGAGCTGCAACACGAACGCCAGCCAGAGCGACAGACACATGGCCAGACTGTTGCGCAGGGCATAGCGCCACTGACCGCCGTTGGCCTTGCCCCACGGGGTCTGGCGCCAGAGCGAGTCGCTCACCCTACTCCCCTATGGTGATGGTGCAGGTGGTGCCCGCGATCAGCGCCAGCGTGGGCGGCACCTCCAGCAGCTTGATCCGCACCGGCACCCGCTGGGCCAGCCGCACCCAGGGGACATTCGGTTTGACGTCGAGCAGCAGGCCGTTGCCACCATCGACACTCTGATCGTGGATGGCGCGCCCGATACTTTCTACCTCGCCGCGCAGGGTCTGATCCCCGCTGTAGAGCACCACCTCGGCCGGTTTGCCCGGCGCAATATGTCTGAGCTTGGTCTCTTCGAAATAGCCCTGTACATAGAAGGAGTGGATATCCACCAGCGCCACCAACGGCACGCCAGCGCTGGCGTAGTTGCCAACCCGGGTCTGCAGGTTGGTGATGTAGCCATCGCTGGCGGCATGTATTTGCGTCTTGGCCAGCGACCACTCCGCCTGCTGCAAATTGGCCTGCGCCACCTGATAGGCTGCCCGCATCGCCTGAGCGTTGAGCTGCGCCTCATCCCCCGCCTCGGCGGAGATGACATTGCGCGACAGGCCACGGCGGCGGTTCGCCTCGTGCTCCGCCTTGTCGAGATCCGATTTGGCTTTGGCCAGCGCCGCCCGGGCGTTATCCAGCGCAATCCGGTAGGGCTCGGGGTCAAGCGTAAAGATCTCCTCCCCCGCTTTCACCAGCTGGTTGTCCTTCACCGCTATCTTGATGATCTTGCCTGACACCTCGGGGGTGATGCTGACCAGCTCGGCCCGCACCTTACCATCTCGGGTCCAGGGCCCCTGCATGTAGTAGTTCCACAACCACCAGCCCGCCGCCAGCGCCAGCGCACAGACCAGCAGGGTGGAGAAATATTTGAGGGTGGCGAGAGGAGATTTAGCCATGTAACAGCATCCATAGAGCGCCGCTGACGGCGAGGATAAAGAGGGAGAGATCCATCAGCATGGGGTGCCAGACATCCCCGCCATAGAGCCAGTCGCGCAGCAGATGATGCACCGGTAACCAGCAGAGCAGGCCGAGCAGCACCGCCTTGAACAGCGGCGGAAAGTAGAGAGAAGCGCCCAATACCAGATCCGGCAGCGCTGAAGGGGTTGTCACAAGCGGGCTCCCTGTTGGCAGAGAAGAGCAGAAGAGTTTGGCCATGAGTGCGCTCAATGAGCTGCGCAGAGCAGGCAGATCAAGGTTAACACAGCCATTTAGCGTGCTACAGGAGCAGATGAATCCGTTTCGTTCAGCGTTGACGATCTGCGGGATGGTTGATGCCATCGAGCAGCGGTACCTCGCCCAGCTCAAACGGATTGACCCCCTCGAGACAGGCGAGGTTGTAACCATACTCGGCCGGATTGGAGCGACGTTGATGGTGGGTGTAGATGCCGCAGATGCCACAGAAGTAGTGCTTGGCGGTGCGGGTATTGAACTGGTAGCAGCGCAGCACCTCCTCACCCTGCAGGATGCGGATGCCAGACAAGGGGACGGAAGCAACGATGGCGCCCCGGCGCCGACAGAGCGAGCAGTCGCAACGGCGCGGGGCCACCACGCCATCCGGCAGGGTCAGCTCCAATACCACGGCGCCGCAGTGACAACTGGCCTTGTGCCGCTCTTGAATGAGGGTATTACCTATACGCTTGATCATGCTGCCTCCTTGCAGACGGGTTCACGCTCTGAGCGGGTCAGTCAAACAGGGCATCACACCGCCCTTGCTGCAGATGGGCATGGAGGGTGCGCAGTTGGGATTCCACCACCCGATGGCGGGAGAGCAGGGGCAAACCGTCGATGGGGAAATAGGCCGCCCCTTGGGTCTCGTCGGTTTCGCTCTGCAGCTGACCGCCGGTCACCTCGCACAGAAAGAAAGCCTTGTGGGCGTGAGGCAGTTGCGGCGGATGGGGGTGCTTGAGCTTGTCGAACAGCGCCAGCAGCTGCACCGCCCGACACTCAAGGCCGGTCTCTTCCACCACTTCGCGCACCACGGCATCCGCTGGCGAGTCGCCGATATCGCACCAGCCACCGGGCAGAGTCCAGCAACCGTCGCTGCGCTCCTGTACTAGCAGAATATGACCGTCATCGTTTTGAATAAACGCCCGCACATCCAGCTTGGGGGTGGGATAACCGCTATCGAGGGCGATCCACTCGGCGATGGCTTGCGGTTGCAGATCGCTCTGACTGGCCATCAGAGCTACCGTGGCCGCTCTGAGTGCCTCGAAGCGACCGATATCGAAGGGATCTTTGGAGTAGGTGAGGCCCGCTTGCGCCGTGGCCAGCACCTGTTCCAGAAAGGCGGCCAACGGCGGCTGCATGGTTAGAGCCCGAGGAAACGGATAATCTGGGCGGGGTAGCGTTCGAACGCCACAAAGGCGTGGTCGCCGCCGCACTCCAGCGAGAGACGGGCAAAGCGGTATTCGTCCAGCGCCTTGCGGTAGTCGAGCACTTCATCCTCCTGCTGTTGCAGTACCCAGAGCCGCTCGGGGGCAGTCACCGGCACCGCCAGTGCCCGCAGCTCGTCCATATGTTCAGGCAGCAGCTCGTACTGCTCCCCGGTATAGGGATTGGTCTGGGGGCCGAGGTAGTCGCAGAGCAGCTCGTGCGGGCGCACCGCCGGATTGATCAGCGCCGCGCGGCAGCCGTACCGTTCGCTCACCCGGGTTGCCATAAAGCCGCCGAGGGAGCTGCCCACGGCACCGAGCTTGAATGCGCTGCCATGGCGGGCCGCAAGATCGGCGATGGTCTGCTCGATGGCCGCCCAGGCCGCCGCAGGCGTATTGGGCTGAGCAGGGATCACCACTTCGATATCGGGTCTGTGTGCGGCCACCCAGGCAGCCATCTGCTGCGCCTTGGCAGAGCCCGGTGAGGAGTTGAAACCGTGCAGATAGAGAAGAACGGGCTTCATGCAATCTTCCTCAATAACCGGTGGCATTGGGGTCGGGCACAAACTGCCCCACCGGCAAGCGCCACACCTGGCTGGCAACCCGACCATCCGGATAGAGGGTGAGGTAACGCCAACCCGGGCCCGATTCATCCAGCGCGAAGTCATCACAAAGCGGTTTGAACTGGATACAGGTAGAGGGGCTGGCGATCAACCGAACCCCGCGGTGCACCTCGTCAAACTCCTGATGGACGTGACCAAACAGAATGGTCTTCTGTTGCGGATGGCGAGCCAGCACGGCAAACAGGTCGTCGGCATTCTTGAGATTGTGCTGATCCAGCCAGGCACAGCCCACCGGCACCGCCTGATGGTGCAGGGTGATAAGCGCATGGCGATCCGGATACTGGCGCAGTGCGCTGTCGAGCGCCGCCAGCTGGTGATCGCCGATCATGCCGTGCGGTTTGCCGCGCACCTGAGTGTCGAGCAAGATCACCTGCCAGTGGTCACCTACCAGCTGTTTGGACTCGCTGATCCCGGCAGCATGAAGGTGCTCGGTCATCAGGGGACTGTCATCATGGTTGCCGGGTAACCAGTAGATGGGACGGCCAAGAGGCGCCATCATGGAGGCGAAACGCTGATAGGATTCCGGGCTGTGATCCTGCGACAGATCGCCGGTCGCCAGAATCACCTCATAGGGGTGTTCGTTCGCTTGCACCTGTTCCAGCACGGCGGCCAGACTCTCTGCGGTGCGCACAGCCAACAACCGCCCTTCGGCACTCGCGAAAAGATGGGTGTCGGTAATTTGCAACAGGCGCACACTGCCATCCTGCGCCTGGGGGAGCTCTGTTTCCAAAATCACGCTTCTTTTTATTTGTTCAACTGGAGATATTGATCGGACTGGTACCATGTCTGAGACAAAATTTTAGCCATTCGGCCAGAAACAGATTTACCTGCTCCTTTTCGTCCCGCTGGTGCATCTTTTTATTGGGATAATCATAACGTGGTTGCAAACGGGAAATCTGTTGCGCTGCACACACTTCCGCCATCCGTACATCATGGTACAAACGAATCTCAATTTGAGCCTGCAGATACTCGGGCAATTCGGGGTTGTGCTGACTCAAAAGAACCTGCGTTGTGAAGCGGCTTTCGCCGCTGATGGTGAGCTGAAACTGCAGATCATTGCCAACCCGATAGCGACGCTCGGCCCCGACCTCCCCTTCCGGAGGCAGCAGTTTCATCAATGCCATGTAATTGACCTCGCAGGTACGCTGCAAGGACATCAGATCAGGCACATAGCGCCTGCTCTGTTGCAGGGTCAGCGCCACCTCAGCGATCCGCCAGCCAGCGGGCACGCAGCTCGCCATGGTTAAGAGCCAGCCACTGCAGGGCGATGACGGAAGCCGCATTGTCGATGCGTCCCTCTTTGAGCCAGGCATAAGCCTGCTCGCGGCTCACCACGTGGACCCGGATGTCTTCACCCTCTTCCGCCAGACCGTGCAGACCGCTTGCCGTGCTGGCATCCACCTCGCCCACATAGACCTCGATCCGCTCGGTGCTGCCACCCGGGCTCACCAGATAGCTGATGGCGTGCTCGCAGCGGGCGACTTCGATACCCGCCTCTTCCACCGCTTCGCGGCGAACCACCGCCTCGGCGGTTTCCCCTTCGTCGATGATGCCGGCCACCAGCTCCAGCAGCCAGGGGGTCGGGCAGGTCTCCATGGCGCCGATACGGAACTGCTCAACCAGCACGATCTCATCACGTACCGGATCGTAGGGCAGCAGTGCGGCAGCATGACCCCGCTCGAACAACTCGCGCACGATGGGCTGATTCCAGCCTCCCGCAAATAACCGATGCTGCAGGCGATAAACGTTCACCTTAAAGAAACCGTCATATCCACCTGATTTTTCGATTATTTTTACATCATCTGCGGCGTAATGCCGATCTTGCGGCAAGGGTTGCTGCGACATACTGGACTCCCCTCAGCTTGACTTGTACCAGTTTGGCCATAAAATCCGAGGAACATGAATGAACGTTCATTCACTCGGCGCACCATGGCAATGAGGGGTGGATTTTAGCAGCCACAGACCATTTGGCTAGGCGCGCGGGGAGAAAACTGCTTCCGGTTCTTGACGTTCCAGTCACCGGACCTGAGACTCTTAGCATTAATTTTTGCTTATAGTAGAGTGATTAAGCTGCAATCAAGCTTGGTCGGTGACAATATTTGCCCTCTCCAGCAACCGTTTTGGGTTACTACATAAGGTTAAAACGATCTATGAAAAGAACACTCTTGTCCGTCATGGTGTTGCTGGGCGTCAGTGCCGGTGCCCATGCCGAAAACCTGCTCGATATCTATCAACAAGCCCAACTCAAAGACCCACAGTTGCTGCAGTCCAAAGCCGTTCGCGACCAAGCCTTCGAGAAGATCAACGAATCTCGCGCCTCACTCTTGCCACAGATCAACCTGGGTGCCGGGCTGAACTACCTGCAAAACAAGAATGATACCCAGAGCAACAGCAAAGCCTCTGGCTCTCTTTCGCTGGATCAATCCATCTACCGTCGCAGCAACTGGGTCAATCTGGATTTGACCGAGAAAGGTGCCACCCAGTCCGACGTGGCCTACAACCTCGAAATCCAGAACCTGATGCTGCGTAGCGCCACCGCCTATTTCAACGTGCTCAAGGCGATGGATACCCTGGAGTTCGTCCGTGCCAACAAGGTGGCAGTTGAGCGTCAACTGGAGCAAACCCAGCAGCGTTTCGAAGTGGGCCTGACCGCCATCACCGATGTCCATGAAGCCGAAGCCTCCCGCGACCAGGCACTGGCGGACGAGATCAACGCCGAGAACGATCTGGCCAACAGCTATGAGGCCCTGCGCGAGCTGACCGGTATCGATCACCGCACTCTGGATGTGCTCAACACCGATCGTTTCAGCCCGCAAAAGACCGCATTCGGTTCTGACAAGTGGCTGGAGCTGGCGCTGGACAAGAACCTGCAACTGCACAGTGCCCGCATCGCCAAAGACATCGCCAAAGAGAAAATCGATCTGGCCAAAACCGGCCATGAACCGACCCTGGATCTGGGTGCCGGCCTGCAAACCAGCAATACCGATTACAAGCTGGATAGCATTCAGGGGGGCAATGACAATCAGGCCAATATCGGTCTGACCTTCAAGCTGCCTATCTACAGCGGTGGCGCCACCACTTCCCAGGTGAAGCAGGCCCAGTTCAACTACGTTGCCGCCAGCGAGCTGCTGGAGAAGAACTTCCGCTCGGTGCAGAGCACGGTGCGCTCCTCCTACAACAACGTGAATGCCAGCATCGGCTCGGTACGTGCCTATAGCCAGTCCGTCATCTCTGCCGACAGCGCCCTGAAAGCGACCGAAGCCGGTTACGAAGTCGGTACCCGTACCATCGTCGACGTGCTGGACTCCACTCGCAAGCTGTACGATGCCAAGCAGAAACTCTCTGCCGCCCGTTACAACTACATCATCAACATCCTGAGTTTGAAACAGGCCGCTGGCGTCCTGGAAGCGCAGGATCTGGTGGAAGTGAACCAGGGCCTGATGCCGGTCACGGCAAAGAGCAAAACCAAGGTCTGATCGCCAACATCAGCCATGCAAAAGGCGACCGCTGGGTCGCCTTTTTGTTATCCGGATTCTTGTCGGCAGCTCTCTTTAGTTGATCGCGCCGTCATGTCGGCCCCGCCATCTAGCGGGGCAAACCCTGCCGTTAGCCGCGTTCGCGGATAGTCTTGATGATATCGGTGGTGGAGCAGCCATCCTCGAAGTTGAGCACGCGCACCTCACCGCCGTTAGCGGTCACCTCGGTGTAACCGGCGATATCTTCCGGCTTGTAGTCACCGCCCTTGACCAGCAGATCCGGCAGGATCTCGGCGATCAGACGCTGTGGGGTATCTTCACCAAACGGCACCACCCAATCCACCGCGCCCAGCGCAGCCAGCACCGCCATGCGGCGCTCGGTCGGGTTGACCGGACGACCCGGCCCTTTCAGACGGCGAACCGACTCGTCGGTGTTGACCGCCACGATCAGGCGATCCCCCAGCTTGCCCGCGTTGGCCAGATAGGAGACGTGACCGGCATGCAGGATGTCGAAGCAACCGTTGGTCATCACCACCTTCTCACCACGCAGACGAGCGGCCTGAACAGCTACTTTCAGCTGGGCTTCGGACATGACACCGAAACCGGTCTCCTGCTCGGTGTAGAGGGCGTTGGCCAGCTCGACCGGACTGACGGTAGAGGTACCCAGTTTGCCGACCACGATACCGGCTGCGGTATTGGCCAAGGCACAGGCTTCATCCAGGCTCTTGCCTGCCGCCAGCGAGGTGGCCAGGGTGGAGATCACGGTATCACCGGCACCGGTCACATCGTAAACCTCGTGGGCCTGAGCCGGCAGGTGCAGCTCGGGCTGACCTTCGCGGATCAGGGTCATGCCGTTTTCGGAGCGGGTGACCAGCAGAGCCTCCAGCTCGAAGCGCTTGACCAGACCCAGCCCCTTGGTGACCAGCTCCTCTTCGCTCTTCACCTTGCCCACCACCGCCTCGAACTCGGACATGTTGGGGGTCAGCAAAGTGGCACCGCGGTACTTCTCGAAATCGGTTCCCTTGGGATCGACCAGCACTGGGATACCGGCAGCGCGGGCACGCTGGATCATGCCAGGCACGTCATTAAGGGCACCCTTGCCGTAGTCGGAGAGGATCATCACGTCGCTGCTCGGCAGCGCCTGTTCCACTTTGCCCATCAGCAGGGTGGAGTCGACATCGTGGAACGCTTCCTCGAAATCGAGACGCAGCAACTGCTGGTTGCGCGACAGGACGCGCAGCTTGGTGATGGTCGGGTAGTCGGCCAGACGAACGAAATCACAGGCCACCTTGACCCCGGCCATCTGACCAGCCAGCGCATCGGCCGCTTCATCCTGACCGGTCAGGCCAAGCAGCACGGCGTGGGCGCCAAGAGCGGCGGAGTTGAGGGCCACGTTGGCGGCGCCACCCGGACGCTCCTCTATGTGCTCAACCTTGACCACGGGCACCGGCGCCTCGGGGGAGATCCGGCCGGTGGGGCCATGCCAGTAACGGTCCAACATGACATCGCCTACGACCAGAACACGGGCTTTTTCAAACTCGGGCAGGGTGATTTTCATCTGTATCGACTCTCAAAACCTGAAAAATCAGCCGCCGATTTTATCACACTCTTTTATGCGGTGGAGAAAAAGCAAACCTGTGGTTTCCATTTAAAGAAGCATAAAGGAAACCAATAGTTACAGTTCGTGCCACGCGGATCTGACGCAGCTTGCCCCTCTGACCAGCAAACCGCCATTCGCTCCCGCCCCCCCTTTTCAGCTAGAATCCCCCGATTGTGTTTGCGAACAAGAGATTAGCCATGGCCCACGACAACGCTCCCCGCCTCGAGCCCCGCCTGTTTCATCCCCGTTACTGGGCCAGCTGGTTTGGCCTTGGCCTGCTCTGGCTGCTGACTCTGCTGCCGTGGCGCAGCCAGATGTGGCTGGGTCGCCAACTCGGTCACCTCGCCGCCAAGATACTGAAATCACGGGTAAAAATTGCCCGTCGCAATCTGGAACTGGCGCTGCCGGAGCTGACCCGGGATGAGCGGGAAACATTGCTCAAGCAGAACTTCGAGAGCGTGGGCTGCGCCGTGTTCGAGGTGGGGATCGCCTGGTTCTGGCCGGACTGGCGGATGCGCAACCTGATGAAGGTGGAAGGGGAAGAGCATGTCATCGCCGCGATGGAAAAAGGTCAGGGCATGCTGCTGCTCTCCTGCCATTTCCTGACGCTGGAGCTCAACGCCCGCTGTTTCGGACTGGTTCGCCCCGGGGTGGGGGTCTATCGCCCCAACACTAATCCGGTGCTGGAGTATGCCCAATACCACGGTCGCTGTGCCTCCAACAAATATCTGGTGGACCGGATGGATGTGAAGGGGATGATCAAGGCACTGCGCAACGGCGACGCCCTCTGGTACGCGCCGGATCACGACTACGGCAGCCACGCCAGCGTGTTCGTGCCCTACTTCGCGGTGGAGCAGGCGGCCACCATCACCGGCACCGCCACTCTGGCACGGGTGAAAAACACCGTCACCCTGCCCTGCTACAACATCCGCACCAACGAGGGTTACACCCTGCATATCGGGGCGCCGCTCGCCGACTACCCCAGCGGGGATGACATGGTTGATGCCGCCCGCGCCAACCGCGAGATTGAAGCCGCCGTGCGCAAGGCGCCGGAGCAGTACATGTGGCTCCATCGCCGCTTCAAGACCCGCCCCTCCCCCGAGGATGCCAGCTTCTACTAAGCGGCAGTCCCCGACAGGGATCACATCGCCAAAACCGACAAACCGCCTGCTGGCGGTTTGTTTTTATCTGCTATCAGCCCTGCTGCGGCAAGCAAGCGCCCCAAACATCAGCCGCGCAATGACATCCTGCATGTTGGCGCCCATTCCCATCAACCGGCCGCAAAAGAGCCCTCATCACTGCCTGCAAAAACTGAAAGCGGGTTACAAACCTATTGATTCATTGGTAACTAGAAGGTGATTACGAGAGATTCATCGTCAATACCCGCTGATGAGTTATTGAGTGATTTGCCCCATTCGAATACAAAAACTGAATTTGTGATGTGAATCACCTTTGAACAAAGGCGCAGCAAAGCTGATTTGGTGAGATAGATCACAAAAAATGGTCATTAAAAACAGAAAAGATCGAAATGTAACCGAATTACAGCAAGAGAATGTGATCTTCATCACTAGTTGGGAAGGGGGTATGACGGGGTATCTGAGAGGTGGATCACAAGACACCCCGTTTTCAGCCTAATTTGATCGCAAGCTGGTAGATTGAAGTTGCTTAGACGACCGGGATGGAGGTTCGGCAAAACCGGCCATCCCGAACTACCACTTTTAATCAAACAGGCTTAAAACGGGGTCCCGACATGTTATCACCGGATACCAAAGTCAAGATACAGAATTTTGGACGCTTCCTGTCCAATATGGTCATGCCCAACATAGGCGCCTTTATCGCCTGGGGCTTTATTACTGCCCTCTTTATCCCCACCGGCTGGCTACCCAATGAAACCTTGGCCAAGCTGGTCGGCCCCATGATCACCTACCTGCTGCCGCTGCTGATTGGCTACACCGGCGGCAAACTGATGGGCGGTGAGCGTGGCGGCGTGGTCGGTGCCATCACCACCATGGGCGTCATCGTGGGCACCGACATCCCGATGTTTATGGGTGCCATGATGGTCGGCCCGCTCGGTGGCTGGGCCATCAAGCGCTTCGACAAGGCGATGGACGGTCGCGTCAAGAGCGGCTTCGAGATGCTGGTCAACAACTTCTCTGCCGGTCTTATCGGCATGCTGCTGGCGATCCTCGCCTTCTTCGTGATCGGCCCCTTCGTCAAGGTGCTCTCCGGCGTACTGGCCGGTGGCGTCGGCTTCTTGGTGGATAACCACATGCTGCCGCTCACCTCCATCTTTGTCGAACCGGCCAAGATCCTGTTCCTCAACAACGCCATCAACCACGGCATCTTCTCGCCGCTGGGGATCCAGCAGGCGACCGAACACGGCAGCTCCATCTTCTTCCTGATTGAAGCGAACCCGGGCCCGGGCATGGGCGTGCTGCTGGCCTACATGGTGTTCGGTCGCGGTGCGGCCAAGCAGTCCGCTGCCGGCGCCTCCATCATTCACTTCTTCGGCGGCATCCACGAGATCTATTTCCCGTACGTGCTGATGAACCCGCGCCTCATTCTGGCGGTGATCGCTGGCGGCATGACCGGGGTCTTTACCCTGACCCTGTTCAATGCCGGTCTGGTCTCCCCTGCCTCGCCGGGCTCCATCTTCGCCGTGCTGTTGATGACGCCGAAAGCCTCCCTGATCGGGGTAGCCCTCTCCATCATCAGCGCCACTCTGGTCTCCTTCCTGGTTGCCGCCGTATTCGTGCGTGCCCAGCAGCCGGAAGCCGATGAGGCCGATGCCCTCGGTGAAGCCACCCGCAAGATGAAAGCCATGAAGGGTGCCAAGCCTGAAACCGCAGCGGCCAAGAAGCCGGGCGGCGAACTGATGGCGGTGCGCAATATCGTGGTGGCCTGTGATGCGGGGATGGGTTCCAGCGCCATGGGTGCCGGTATGCTGCGCAAGCGGGTACAGGCCGCCGGGCTCGATATCAGCGTCACCAACCGCGCCATCGATCAACTCGACGATCAGGTGGACTGGGTCATCACCCACAAGGATCTGACCGAGCGGGCCCGTCGCCATGCGCCGCATGCCCACCATATTTCACTGACCAACTTCCTCGACAACGGTCTCTATCAGGAGCTGGTACAGAGTCTGACTCAGGCCGCCAACGATGATGTCGCCAACCCGCAACTGCTGGTGGCGGCCAACGATGACAACTACGAGCCGCAAGCGGCCGAGGTCTTTACCCTGAGCCGTCATGACGTGCATCTGGGACTGAAAGCGGACAGCAAGGAGGCCGCCATCCTGACCGCAGGCCGACTGTTGGCAGAGCGCGGCTACGTGGCGCCCGACTACGTCAATGCCATGCTGGAGCGTGAACAGCTGGTCTCCACCTACCTCGGCGAATCCATTGCCGTGCCCCACGGCACCATCGCCGCCAAGGAGTTTGTGAAGCGTACCGGCATCGTCATCTGCCAGTACCCGGCCGGGGTCGCCTTTGGCGAAGCCGCCGATGAGGTGGCGCGGCTGGTGATCGGTATCGCCGCCCGCAACGACGAACACATGCAGGTGATAACCCGCCTGACCAATGCACTGGATGAACCCGGTCTCATCGACCGGCTGGCCAGCACCACGGATCCCCAGGCTTTCCTGGATCTGCTGGGTGCCGAACAGGCTGCGTAATCATCTTTCATCGTCTTTGGTTCAAGAGGTTAATATCATGAAAACATTGCATTTTGGTGCTGGTAATATCGGTCGCGGCTTTATCGGCAAACTGCTGGCAGATGCCAGCCATCAGGTCACCTTCGCCGACGTCAACGACTCTCTTATCGATCAGCTCAACCACCGTCAGGAGTACAAGGTCCATGTGGTGGGGGCGGATCAGAAGCTGGACGTGGTGCGCAACGTGGCGGCGGTGAGCTCCGCCGGTCACGAGGTGATCGCCCGCATCATCACCGCCGATCTGGTCACCACCGCAGTCGGCCCCAACAT
Source organism: Aeromonas sp. MdU4 (assembly GCF_041929505.1). Classification (NCBI taxonomy): domain Bacteria; kingdom Pseudomonadati; phylum Pseudomonadota; class Gammaproteobacteria; order Aeromonadales; family Aeromonadaceae; genus Aeromonas; species Aeromonas sp. MdU4. Next base: position 96,416 of record NZ_JBHFMW010000027.1, read on the forward strand.
TCTGGACAAGATTGCCAGCACCCTGGCCAAGGGTCTGCAGGCCCGCTTCGATGCCGGCAACCTGACCCCGCTCAATGTCATCGCCTGCGAAAACATGGTGCGCGGCACCAGCCACCTCAAGCAGGAGGTACTCAAGTACCTGCCGGTCGCGTATCATGCCACGCTCGAATCCTGCATCGGCTTCGTCGACTCGGCGGTGGATCGCATCGTGCCGCCCGCCGCGGCTGCCAACGATGACCCGCTGGAAGTGACGGTAGAGAGCTTCAGCGAGTGGATCGTCGACCAGACCCAGTTCAAGGGGGAGCTGCCACAGGTAGCGGGCATGGAGCCCACCGACAACCTGATGGCCTTCGTCGAGCGCAAGCTGTTCACCCTCAACACCGGTCACATCGTCACCGCCTATCTCGGCAAACTGCGGGGCTACAGCACCGTGCGCGAGGCAATCGAGGATCCGGTGATCCGCAGCAAGGTGCGCCGCGCCATGGAGGAGAGCGGTGCCGTGCTGGTGAAACGCTACGGCTTCGACCCGCGTCTGCACGCCGCCTACATCGAGAAGATCCTCTCCCGCTTCGCCAACCCCTATCTGGTGGACGAGATTGACCGGGTCGGTCGTCAGCCGCTGCGCAAACTGGCGGCGGGGGATCGACTGGTGAAGCCGCTACTCGGCACCCTGGAATACGGCCTGCCCAACGAGCAGTTGCAGGAGGGGATCGCCGCGGCGCTGCACTATCGCAACAGCGATGACCCGCAGGCGGTGGAGCTGCAAGCCCTGCTGGCGGAGCTGGGCCCGGCCAAAGCGCTGGCCAGCGTCACCGGACTGGATGAAGATAGCGAAATCGTCCGCACCATAGTGGCTCGTTACGAGACCTTGTAATACCCTGCTGGCGGCGTATGACCGGATGCTCCAATTGATTGAATCGCAAGGAAATGCGCCCCATATGATAAAAACCGGGAGAGAGGCTGACTCTCTCCCTGTCAGCTGGACCCTATACACCTATGACCACACACCAGGAAGATGAAGTACTGGAACGACTGAACGAGCAGGATGGCCCCCGCGGCTTCTTTCTCGAAGCTGTGACCATCCTGGAAGAAGCGGTCGACTCCCTGATGCGACGCGCGTTCCGTCAGGAAGAGTATGCCGTCAAATACGCCATCGAACCCCTGCTCAACCAGAGCGGCCCCCTCGGCCAGCTGGAGGTACGCCTCAAGCTCATTTTCGCCCTTGGCCTCATCTCCCTTGAGCGCTATCAGGATCTGGAAGCCTATCTGAAGATCCGCGACTTTCTGGTACGCGACCCCAAGGATTACCGCTTCAGCGACAAGCCGATCCGCGATCTGCTCGACCGCCTGCACGGGGTCAATCAGGGCGGCATGATGAAGCTGGAGCCCCCCGCCAGCGAAGAGGATTGGGCCTTCTACCAGATGCAGCTCAACCGGCTCGATCAGATGGTGCGCTCCGCACTGGTACTGGCGCTGGCCGACTGTGTCGGCGAGATCCATAAGGAGAGTCCCATCTAATCCGGCCCCATGACATGACCGCCTGCTGGCGGTCTTTTTCTGCACCTCCCTTGCCACTGTGCCTTGCCCCGCCCTCTGGCTGATGTCACTCTGGCTCATCGCCCCCTCGCCCGTACGGTGGCCCAGCTGTCACCACAGCTCTCATTTGGAGGAATCGCACCCCATGAGCGACCAGAGCGCCAACCCGCTGATCGCCCCCCTGCTGGCCCTGCTGCAACAGGCAACGGGCAGCTATAAAGTGCATGAACTGATGGGCGCCCTGCGCCAGCAGGGGGCGATTCCCCAGCTGGCCGACGACGAGCAGTTGCAGCTGTTTCGGCTCAACTTTCTGATCATGAACGCCCTCTACCAACTGCAAGCCGAGCTTTATGAAGAGGGTTGGTGGCTGGTGATAAGCACGTTGGATATCCGCCTCGAACCGCTTGGTGCCGCTGCTGATACTGGCAGCACACTCGCCCGTGGCGAGGCGCTGCGCAGTTACTACCTCGACTGGCAGGTGTTCTGGCAGACAGACCGGGCAGAGGTGGAAGAGCTGCTCGCAAGCTTCTGGCGCAGCTATGAGGGGGAGGAACACAAAGGGGACGCTCTGGCACTGTTCGGGCTGGACGAGGGGGCGAGCCAAGAGGCGATCCGTCGCCGTTGGCGCGAGCTGGCTCTGCGCCATCATCCCGATCGTGGCGGCGATGCCGAGGCCTTTATCCGCATCCGCTGGGCCTGGGAATATCTGCGTGAATGATCCCGTTGCTGCCCTTCTATAGCAGGCATAGACTGGAAATGGATATACCCCACAGGAGAGCATCATGACAGTCAGTGAACTTCGTAAGCTCTATCAGAAACAGATCCTGCACGAAGCCGAAATACTCCACGACGTGGCCATTCCCGGCTGGCTCATCGAATTCAGAGGCCAGGATGGCACCCTGTATGAAATGACCGATACCCTCGGTTGCCCCATCAGCTTCGGTACGGTCGATCAGGCCCGCGAACATGTGCATCTGGTGGCCGACTGCCCGGTGCAGGTTGAACACCTCTACCGCTTCTTCGAACGCTAAAACACGCCATCGTTCAAGAAGGCTCCCTTGGGAGCCTTCTTCTATTCCGGTTGCAGTGGTTCTGGCGCTTTGCTCTCCAGCCGTCTGACCGGCTTTTGCAGGATCAGGTTGGCCGGGTAGGTGACCAGATCGCCGTTATCATCGCGCACCCGCACGTAGAAGAGGCCAATCTCGGTGATGACCCCGGTGACCGAATCATCCTTGTCGAGGATGCGGATCCGGTCGCCAATCTTGTAGGGAAAGGCGAAGAAGATGGTAATACTGGCAGTGATGTTGGAGAGGATCGACCACTGTGCCACCATGGCAACGCCGAGCACGGCGAAGAATGAGGAGGCCAGCACCACCAGCCGAGAAAAGTCGAGCCCCCACACCCCGGCCAGGATCAGCAGGGTGGCGCAGCCAAGCAGGAAGTGGAACACATGCTCCACATACAGAACCCGGTTCTCGCTCACCTGCCGGGTCTGAGCAAGAGCCAGCAGACTTTTGTGGATAAGGCCGCGAATGAGGGTGTGGCCCAGCAACAGCAGGAGGGTTACGCCAAAAGATTCCCATGTAGTCATGTCTGCTCCTTACCACCAGCGTCGGTGTTTGAGCCAGACAGCCAGCCCGGTCGCCAGCGCGACCAGCGAGCCGCAAAAAATCCAGAAGGCGGTCGGACTCTCGGCCCCCGGAATCCCCCCCAGGTTGATGCCAAACAGGCCGGTCAGGAAGCTGGCGGGCAGAAACAACAGCGCCATCACCGACATCTGGTAGGCGCGGCGGTTGGTCGCCTCCGCCATCAGATTGTTGATCTCGTCCGCCAGCACGGCAGTGCGCGCCACCCCGGCATCGAGATCATCAAGCCAGCGCCGCAGCCGGTCGGCAATATCGAGCAGACGGCGACGGTCATCCTCGTCCAGCCAGCTGATCTTCTCGTTGGCGAGACGAGCCACCAGATCCCGCTGGGGGGAGAGGTAACGGCGGATCATGATGAGCTGCTTGCGGATCAGCGCCAGCCGGCCATTGGCGGGCAGGTCACGCATCAACACCATCTCTTCCAGATCGAGGATCTTGTCGTGCAGCTCCTCGACAAACTCCCCCGCCCGGTCGGTCAGGGCATCGCAGATCTCCACCAGCCAGTCGGCGGGAGTATCGGCACCACCACCCAGCTTGAGCTGGGTGAAAACATCCAGTTCAGAGAGCAGCGGACGACGGCGGCTGCTGATGATGAGATCCGGGGTAATGAAGATGCGCAGCGCCACCATCTCTTCGGGCCGATGATCCTTGTTATGGTTGATGCCACGCAGGATCAGCAATACGGTTTCCCCCATCCGAACCAGCTTGGGCCGATTGCTCTGGCCCAGCAGCGACTCTTTGGCCGCCTCGTTAAGGAGCGGCGTCTGCAGCAGCCAGCGCGCCGAATCGGGATGACCGTAATCCAGATGCAGCCAGCCGGGGCGCTCCCCCGGAATTTCACTTCCCGCCGTCAGCGGCGCCATGCCCCCCTTGCCATCCAGGGTCAGGGCATAAATCACTTCACCAGGCACCCGATCCATGTCGTCTCCTTCTGATCCTCACCAACAGCCCCCAGCTTACACGAAAGACCAGGCCGACTCAGCCCCGCGCGGGGAAGGCTGCGCCTGTGTTAACATGCCCGCGCCCGTTTTCCATCCGCTTTCACTACAGGAAACCATGCCATGCCTATCTGGGTTGATGCCGATGCCTGCCCCATTCCGGTCAAAGAGATCCTCTACCGTGCCGCTCATCGCGCCCAAGTCGTCACCACCCTGGTGGCCAATCAGGGACTGCGAGTCCCCCCCTCGCCGTTTATCAAGACGCAACAGGTCGAGAAAGGATTTGATGTGGCAGATCATGTCATCGCCCAGCAGGTTCAACCGGGTGATCTGGTGATCACCGGCGATATCCCCCTCGCCTCCTGGGTCATTGATGCCGGTGGCGAAGCGCTCAATCCCCGTGGCGAGATCTACACCCGCGAGACCATCAAGGCACGGCTCGGCATGCGCAATTTCATGGAGGAGCTGCGCTCGGCTGGCGTGCAGACCGGTGGCCCTGCCCCCTTCAATGCCGCCGATAAACAGCGTTTCGCCAATGCCCTCGACAAGTGGCTGGTCAAGGGCAAGCTGTAGCAAGCGTCTGAATACCCGTACCTTGGGCAATTTTTAGCCGTAACATCCTGATTTTTAAAAATAACAGCTGATCATGGCCAGCAGGCTGGTAAGATGCGCCGCCATCTCTTCCACGCCGTAATCATCATGACCGCCCAAGGGCACCTGCTCTTCTCCATCACCTGCACCCTGCTCGCCCACAAACTGCAACTCACCCCTGCACTGGCAGACGCCAGCCTGTGGCAGACAGTTCCTGCCGCGCTGGCCAGCGCCCTGCTGCCGGATCTCGACCACCCCAAATCCACACTGGGACAGCAACTCCCGTGGCTCTCTAAACCGCTGTCGCGACTGTTCGGCCATCGTGGCTTCACCCACAGTCTGCTGGCAGTAGCCGCCGCCATTTGGGGGCTGAATCAGACTCTTCCCCCCGCTACCCTGCCGATTGGAGTCAAGGATGCCCTGATCGTCGGCTACCTCAGCCACCTGTTGGGAGACTGGCTCACCCCGGCGGGCATTCCGCTGCTGTGGCCCATCAAGCGTCGCTTCCGGCTGCCGGGATGGCCGCTGCGCAGTGGCGGTGCCATCGAGACCAGCTTTTGCACCTTCACCCTGCTGCTGACGGGCTGGTGGTGCGGCTGGCACCTGTAAAACCGATACAAAAAAGGCCCCGAACCAGAGTTCGGGGCCTAACAGTGGCAGTGCCACTAGAGGATCAGATCATGATGCCCGCGATAACCGCAGAGAGCAGGCTAACCAGAGTTGAACCGTAGACCAGCTTCAGGCCGAAGCGGGAAACCATGTTGCCCTTCTCTTCGTTCAGCGCCCTCACCGCACCGGCGATGATACCGATGGAGCTGAAGTTGGCGAAAGAAACCATAAAGATGGAGAGGATGCCGACGGTACGTGGCGAGAGCTCGGCCGCAATCTTGTTCAGGTCCATCATCGCAACAAACTCGTTGGTCACCAGCTTGGTTGCCATGATGGAACCAGCTTGCAGCGCTTCACCACCCGGGATGCCCAGGATCCAGGCAATCGGGTAGAAGAGGTAACCCAGAACAAACTGGAAGTTCACACCAAACGCAGCTTCGAACAGGTAGTTAACCATCGCGATCAGGGCGATAAAACCAATCAGCATGGCACCCACGATGACCGCAACGGTAAAACCGGCCATGATGTACTCACCCAGCATCTCGAAGAAACTCTCTTTCTTCGGGGTATGGTGCTCGTCACCTTCGGCCAGCTCTTTGGCATCGGCCACGCTGTTATCCGGCTCGTAGGGGTTGATCAGCGACAGCACGACGAAGGTACTGAACATGTTGAGCACCAGCGCAGCCACCACGTAACGCGGCTCGATCAGCTGCATGTAAGCGCCAACGATGGACATGGAGACGGTAGACATGGCAGTCGCCGCCAGGGTGTACATCTGCTTCTCGTTCAGGTGCGGCAGGATTTTCTTGTAAGCAATGAAGTTCTCTGACTGGCCGACGAGCATGGAGCTGATGGCGTTGAAAGACTCCAGCTTACCCATACCGTTGATCTTGGACAGTATGGTACCAATGGCACGGATCACCAGCGGCAACAGACGGATGTACTGCAGGATACCGATCAACACGGAGATGAAGACGATGGGCATCAACACTCCCAGGAAGAAGGAGAAGCTCCCTTCGTTGACCAGACCACCAAACACAAAGTCGGTCCCCTGCTTGGCAAATTCCAGCAATTTACCGAAGCCAGCAGCAAAGCCACCCACCACGGCCAGACCCACTTCGGAGTTCAGCATGAACCAGGCCAGCGCCACTTCGACCACCAGCAACTGACCGATATAACGCAGCTTGATTTTTTTCCAGTTACGGCGGTTAGCCAACAACGCGAGAACAAGGACCAGTACAAGCCCGAGCACAAAGTGAACGTATTCCATACCTGTAGCACCTGAGTAAATTTGTAATTTTTGAACGGCGCCATCATAGACATTTGCATATTTAAAAATCAGATAACCATCACAATCCCGCGCAATAATATGCACCCAGGATAATACAAACGTTTTTAAATTAATTACGCAATGGAATGATATTAATCATGCAACATTGATGGCAATAAAATCCATATAAAACATTGTGATAGAACAGCAATCAGCTATTTAACCAACTCCGTGCGATGAGTTCACATCATTTACGCAACACCCTGTTAATTGAATCTGACGAATGCAAAACGTTTTTTGACCATTATATTTGGAATATTTGACTGAAAAACGTTTATCTACAATAAATAATTACACTGACGTTTAAAAAATTAATCGCGCTCTATTATTGCTTATTTTTAAGCGCCTTTTTTGGCAACAAATGAACCTTATTGGTGACACCACAGAGTCAATAGTTCAAATTTCCGCCACATCTGGCGCCACATTCTGGTATGATGCGCGCCCTTAGCGTTAGCGCATCCCCGTTTCTCCGAAATAGAGTCCTTTTGTGAACAACAGCGAATTTAGCAGCCTCAACCTCTCCCCTGCCCTGCAAGAGAACCTCACCAGCCTGGGTTACCTGCAGATGACCCCGATCCAGGCTCAGAGCCTGCCCCTGGTGCTCGATGGCAAAGACCTGATTGCCAAGGCAAAAACCGGCAGCGGCAAGACTGCGGCTTTCGGCCTTGGCTTGCTGGCCAAGCTCAATGTCAACCGCCTCGAAGTGCAGGCGCTGGTACTCTGCCCGACTCGCGAACTGGCGGATCAGGTGGCTCAGGAGATCCGCCGTCTGGCGCGCGCCCTGCCCAACGTCAAGCTGGTGACCCTGTGCGGCGGCACTCCGACCGCACCGCAGTCCGCCACTTTGGGCTTTGGCGCCCACATCGCCGTCGGTACCCCGGGGCGTATTCTCAAGCATCTGGAGCAGGGCACGCTGGAACTTTCCGGCCTCAAGACGCTGGTGCTGGATGAAGCGGATCGCATGCTGGACATGGGCTTTGGCGAAGATATCAACCGGGTCATCAGCTATGCCCCACAGCAGCGCCAGACCCTGCTCTTCTCCGCTACCTATCCGGAGGGGATCGCCCAGATGAGCCGCGGTGTGCAGCGCAATCCGGTCGAGGTGAGTGTGGAGTCCCTGCACGAGGGGAGCGCCATCGAACAGAAGCTCTACGAAGTACCTGCCGGTCAGCGCCTCGATGCCCTCACCTGGCTGCTCAGCCACTACCAGCCGAGCTCCTGCGTGGTGTTCTGCAACACCAAGCGCGCCTGTAACGATGTGGCAGATCACCTTGCCGCCAAGGGATTCTCGGCGCTGGCGCTGAACGGCGATCTGGAGCAGCGCGAGCGGGATCAGGTGTTGGTGCGTTTTGCCAACGGCAGCGCCACCATTCTGGTGGCCACCGATGTAGCGGCCCGCGGCCTCGACATCAAGGAGCTGGGCGCCGTCATCAACTACGAGCTGACCTATGATCCGGAAGTGCACGTGCACCGCATCGGTCGTACCGGTCGTGCTGGCCAGCAGGGTCTGGCACTGAGCCTCTATCAGCCCAACGAAGCCCAGCGCGTCAACTTCATTGAAGAGTACCAGCAGGCTCCGATGCCGCTCGGTGAGCTCGACAGCATCGGTCGCGACATCAAGCCCATCGCCCCGCAGATGGTGACCCTCTCCATCGACGCGGGTCGCAAGACCAAGGTGCGGGCCGGTGACATTCTGGGCGCCCTGACCGGTGAAGGCGGCATTGCCGGCGCCGATGTGGGCAAGATCCAGATCTCCGAGCAATACTCCTACGTCGCGGTGAAGCGCAGCGTGGCGAGCGCCGCCCTCAAGCGGTTGCAGGAAGGCAAGATCAAGGGGCGCAGCTACCGCGCCCGCAAACTGGGTTAAGGACAATGGCGGGCTGTACATCGGCCCGACTGGTCACGAACCGCAGCACGGGCGCCTTCACAGGCGCCTGTTTTTTATCGAACATGTGCCATCCCGATGGCATGGACAACACAGATGAACAGAGAACCCCAAGCCGACGTCAGCTGCCAGAATTGCGAAGCCTGCTGCTGCCGCCTCGAAGTGATGCTCTTTACCGATACCGGCGTGCCGGACCGTTATGTATTTGAACGGGATGGCGAGATACCGGTAATGCGCCGACTGGACGATGGCTGGTGCGCCGCCCTCGACCGCAACACCATGATGTGCCGTATCTACGAGGTGCGGCCGCTGATCTGCCGTGAATTCGAAATGGGTGAGCCCGACTGCGTTGATGAGCGGGACAAGTGGTTTATCAAGCTGGAGTGAACCCGGGCCAGGCAGGATGCGGGGTGGTCAAGCGCTCGCGTGTTCGCAGGGAGTGGCTGTGAGCTGCTCCCCTAGCCACTGGATGGCGCCCGCCTCCTGCTCGAAGTAACGCACCGCCCGAAAGGGCAGATCCTTGAAGATGTTATCCGCCAGATAGCGTTTAAAACCTCCTGCCAGGACCACCGCCAGAAACTGACAGCCACTCTCGGCACACCAGCCAAACTGGCGACGAAAACGAACCAGTACCTCGGGCCCGGCTGCTTCGAACTCGGTCGCGACCTCGACAATCCCCCAGGGGCGATCCATCAGTCCAGCCAGCTCGCGACGAAAGCCCGCTTCATAGGCCATGGCCCCCGCCAGATTGAAAGGGCCACTCGGCCGACAGATCAGCATCTGGCCCCTGCGCTCCATGTCGAATTGCCCATGTGGCTGCATGACTGTTCCCATTCCATTACCACCGCCAGCAGATTGTTACCATAAGGTAATAATTTATAAAGAAAAGTCTAGAGAAAAACGCATTCTCTCTACAGGCAGCTCACTTCATCTGGCCAACCTAAAACACCATTGCAGCAGCTCATTAGACTACCGTTCCAATCAAATCTCGCCTTGATATGTGTGATTGCAGTTAACGAAACGTTACTGCTATCATCCGCGCCGCAGCAAAACATTCCACCAGCAGAAACGTTGGTGCTCCAACAAGGATGTGCAATGAAAAACAGGGACTCGAGTCATTACCAACGGATCTGGCGCTGGCACTTCTACGCAGGTCTCTTTGTCGCCCCTTTTCTGATCCTGCTATCGCTGACCGGGATCGTCTATCTGTTCAAACCCCAGCTCGATAACCTGATGTATCCCGAGCTGATGAAGGTCGCCCCCGCCAGCCAGACCCTGAGTGCCGATCAGTTGCTGGCCAAGGCGATGATCGCCATGCCCGATGCCAGCCTGCGTAAATACCTGCCGCCTGCGGCTCCCGATCAGAGCGCCCAGTTCATCGTCAATCGGGGCGAACAGGAGCTGACCCTGTTTATGGATCCCGCCAACGGCGCTCTGCTCGGCACCATGGATAACAAGTGGAATTTGCAAGCGGTGGCCCGCGCTCTGCACGCCGAGCTGCTGCTCGGCAAAACAGGAGATCGGCTGATCGAGCTGGCTGCCGGCTGGGGCATAGTGTTGCTGCTGAGCGGGCTCTACCTCTGGTGGCCACGCAAGGGGCCCGGCGTGGGCGGCATCCTCTGGCCCAGAATGGGCTCGCGCGGACGCCTCTGGTGGCGCGATCTGCACGCAGTGGTCGGCTTCTGGGGAGCCGGTTTCCTGCTGCTGTTGCTACTGAGCGGCATGACCTGGACCGGATTCTGGGGCGATCAGTTTGCCGCAGTCTGGAACCGCTTCCCCGCCGCCATGTGGAACGAGGTGCCCAAATCGGCGCCGCTGGCCCGTTCACTGAATCAGGCGCACGCGCAGACCGTTCCCTGGGCGGTAGAGAACACCCCCATGCCCAGCTCACAGCCCGCAAGTAAAGAACACGATCACGGCGCCATGAACCACGGCGAGCATGAGGGCGTGGTGATGGCCGAACACCGCATTGCGCTGCAACAGGTAGTGGATATCGCCAGTGCGCGGCAAGTCAGCCCGGGTTACAGCATTACGCCACCTGGCGGCGCCACCGGCGTCTATACCATCGCGATTTTTGCCGATGATCCGCGCAACGACGCCACCCTGCATATCGATCAATACAGCGGCAAAGTGCTGGCCGATGTGCGCTGGCAAGATTACGGCCCGGTCGCCAAGACAGTGGAGAGCGGCGTCATGCTGCACATGGGCAAGCTCTACGGCTGGCCCCATCAGCTCGCCATGCTGCTCATCTGTCTGATGGTACTGGCCAGCGCCGTGAGCGGTCTGTGGATCTGGTGGTGCCGCCGCCCGCAGGGCCGTCTCGCCGCGCCGCCGCTGCCCGCCAAACTCCCGCCGATGCGCGGTGCCATCGCCCTGCTGATCCTGCTCGGCATCGGCTTCCCGCTGGTCGGCGCCTCGCTGGTCGCCATCTGGCTGCTGGATACGCTGATCTTCTCCCGCCGCCCCTTCAGGGTGGCGCGCGCCAGCTAGTCGATAATATCATTCACCAACAGAGAGGGCTCCCGCGTGGGAGCCCTCTCTGTTTCATGGCAAGCGGCTGTCACTCCAGCTCGATCAGCAAGAGTATTTTCTTGGCCTTCTCGAAGTGATCGAGCTGGTGGGTCTGGATCCACCAAGTCGCCGCCTCCATCAGCAAATCGGGGTCGTCATTACGGTTGGCAAAGAAGGCATAAAAGGAGAGGCCGACCATCTCCCCCTTCTGGGCGATTTTCTGCTGGCAAACCTGAATGATTTTCTGTTTGAGTGATGCTCGCATGGCTGTCTTCCTGTCTGACTTATTCAGTGCCAACACATCGCGTCAGCACATAAAAAGGGCTCCCGTCTCGGGAGCCCGTTTCACCTACCGACAAGCAGGCAACATATCATGAGAGCGCCAACCCGATGGAGAGCAGCAGGCTGAACAGAAACGCGCTGATGGCGGTCTTCTTGAGGGCACCGGTCAGTACCTCACCATCGAAGCTCTCGCGCAGGGTACGCGCCGCATCGCTGAGGGGCTTCATGGCAGGCAGGAAGATCCACGGCCAGAAGCTGGCAGGCTGGGTCAGGATAAAGGCGATGGTCGTCAGCAACGCCGCCCCCAACAGCACCCAGTGATAGGCAATCGCACGGTTACGGCCCAAGCGCACTGCCAGAGTGATCTTGCCGCTGGCTGCATCGGTCTCGATGTCGCGCACATTGTTGATATTGAGCACGGCAGTAGCCAGCAAACCACAGGCGGTGGCGGGCAACAGCAGATCCCACTGCAGGGTCTTGGTAAAGAGGTAGTAGGAGCCGAGCACCCCGAGCAGACCGAAGAACAGAAACACCGAGATATCGCCAAACCCGCGATAGCCGTAAGGGGTCTTGCCCACGGTATAAGTCACCGCAGCCACGATGGCCGCACCGCCCAACACCACAAATGCCAGGATCTGCAGCCACTGGCCACCGAAGGCGCAGCCCAGCAACAGCAGGCCGCTGGCCACTGCAGCCAACGCAGTCAGCGCCATCGCCACGCACATCTGCTTTTTGGTGATGAGGCCGGAGACCACCGCCCGCTGCGGGCCGATCCGCTCGCCATTGTCGGCGCCGGAGACCGCATCGCCATAATCGTTGGCCAGATTGGAGAGGATCTGCAGCAGAATGGCGGTCAGCAGCGAGAGCGCCATGATGGTGCCATCGAAAGCACCACGACTGGCAGCCAGCCCCGAGCCCAGCAGGATGGAAGAGCAGGCGAGCGGCAGTGTTCGCAAACGCGCCGCCAGCAGCCAAACAGAGAAGGTATTTGTCATATTGTGATGGCCAAACAATCGGATATTGATCGTGTTAAGGGTTATCGAACCGGATTTGGGTATACTTGCCCCCGGAGAGTTAAGCTCTCACGGGCGATTTACATGGACGAATGGGCAGATAATATATAGGAAATCATCGCCCTTTGGCATAAACCTACGCCATCCTGCTACGGGATCGGTCGTTACTACCCGGCTCAGACAAGAATCCATGTTGGCTCAGACCCATATCAAGCAACAACTGGACGCCCTGCGTCACAGCAACGTCAGCGGTTTCGTGCGGTTGCGAGTGGCGATCGAGATCCGCTCTTTTCTGGGCTGGCTCGCGGCGCAAACCCTCTATCCCCGCATCTACTGGCAGGCCCGTGGAGAGGATCGCCCTGAATATGTCGCGCTGGGCGCCATCCATGAACTGACCGAGCCACACGCCATCAAGCAGGTGTGCGCCAACGCCAGCCAGCATCACGATGACAGCCCCCGCTACTACGGCGGATTGGCGTTTGATCCGGCTCAATCCGGCTGGCAGGGCTTTGGCCCCTGCCGTTTCGTGCTGCCCCGCATTGAGCTGGTACGCCGTGGCGAATGCGTCAGTCTCTGCCTAAACCTGTGGCTGGATGACAACAATCTCGAGGCCGAACTGCAAGCTGCCGAAGCAGCCCTCGATGCCCTGCGCCCGGAAGCGCCGTTGCCCGCGCTGCAGAAACAGCCCTGGCAGCGACAGGATTGCCCCGGCCCGGCCCAGTGGCAGACGCTGGTAGAGCGTGTCACCGCCCCCGATTTTCAGGCCAACACCCCCAAGGTAGTGCTGTCGCGAGAGAGCGTCCTGACCAGCCAACACAGCGATGGCGATATTTGCCCCTGGGCCATGCTCGACCAGTGGGCCCGCCACGCCCAGGACTGCTTCCACTTCGGTTTTCAATTCTCCCCCGAGCAGGCCTTTATCGCCTGCTCCCCCGAACGGCTCTACCGCCGGGAAGGGAGCCACCTCTTTACCGAGGCGCTGGCGGGTACCATCCGCCGCTCCGGTGATGAGGGTATCGATGCCCAGCTGGCCGCCGAACTGCTGGCAGACAGCAAAAACCGGCTGGAGAACCGGCTGGTACACGCCGACATCCTCAGCCGACTGGCGCCGCTGGCCCATGATGCCACCCTGACCGAGCCGCGCATTCTCAAACTGCGGCTGCTGCAACATCTCAAGTGCGATATCGAGGCCGAACTCAAACCCGGTGTCTGCGACTGGCAACTGCTCGACGCCCTCCACCCGACTCCTGCGGTGGGAGGTGCTCCGCGCGAGGCGGCGCTGGCCTTCATCCGCCAGTTCGAGCCCTACGATCGGGGCTGGTACGCTGGCGCCTGCGGCATGCTGAGCCGGGAAACCTCGGAGTTCTCGGTCGCCATTCGCAGTGCCCGCATTCAACCGGGCAGTGTCACCCTGTTTGCCGGTGCTGGCATTGTCGCCGGTTCCGAGCCTGCCGCCGAGTGGGCCGAACTCGACAACAAGATCGCCAATGTGCTCTCCCTGCTGGGATAGCCATGACCCCTTTTCAACCCGCGAGAGCCCCTATGCCGATCAGTAAAGAGCCTGCCAGCGAAGAGTTTGCCTGTTCCCCGTTTTCGAGCCAGCACGCCACCTTCAATCACGTCTGGTCCTCCCTCTTGCTGGAGGAGCTCTTTCGCCTCGGGGTACGCGATATCGCGCTGGCCCCTGGCTCCCGCTCCGCACCGCTCACCATGGCGGCTGCGGCCCATCAGGGTTTTCGCCGTCATCTGCACTTTGACGAGCGTGGTCTCGGATTTATGGCGCTAGGGCTGGCCAAGGGGAGCAACCGGCCGGTGGCGGTGATCATGACCTCGGGCACCGCGGTGGCCAACCTCTGGCCCGCGGTGGCAGAGGCACAGCTCACCGGCGTGCCGCTGATTATTCTCTCCGCCGATCGCCCTCACGAGCTTATCGACAACGGTGCCAATCAGGCGATCGACCAGCAGGGGATCTTCGGCCGCTACCCCGTCTATCAGCAGAACCTGCCGAGCCCCACCCCGACCATTCCGGCCGCCTTCGTGCTGAGCTCGGTGGATCAAGCCTTGGCCAAACAGGCGCTCACCCCCGGGGTGGTGCACTTCAACTGCATGTACCCCGAGCCGCTCTACCCCGGCGAACACTATCAGGATTTTGGCGACTATCTGGCCCCCCTCGGTGACTGGCTCGGCTCGCACAAGCCATGGAGTCCGTGGCAACAGAGCGTACCGGCCTGCCCACCACAGCCCGAGTGGAGCGAGTGGCAGCACAAGCGCGGAGTGATTGTGGCCGGACGGATCACGGATCCCGCACAGGCTCAGGCGGTCGCCACACTGGCGGAACAACTCGGCTGGCCGCTGCTGGCAGACTTGCAGAGCCAGATCCGCTGCGATAACCGCAATCTCATCCACATGGATCTGGCGCTCAACGACCCTGAATTCGTCGCCGAGCTGGGCCGCGCCGAGGTGCTGCTGCAATTTGGCGCACGGCTTATCTCCAAGCGGCTCGGCCAGTTCATCAAACACCATTCATGGCTGGATTACTGGCTGGTGGACCCGCAACCAGCGCGGCTCGACCCCGACTATCGGCTGCGCAACCGGCTACTCTGCAGTGCCAGCGCCTTTGCTGCAGCCCATCCGGTCACCACCGCTCAGGTCACCTGGCACCGGCTGGCCGAGCTGCAACACAATGCCAGCCAGCAGATCACCGCAGCCTGCGATCGCTTCTCCGAGCTCGGGGTCTGCCATCGCCTCAATCGCCTGATCGAGGGGCAACTTTTTGTCGGCAACAGCATGCCAGCCCGACTGATGGATATGCTCGGTGAAACGGGCAAGGGGCCGAGTCAGGTGATGACCAACCGCGGCGCCTCCGGCATCGACGGCCTGATCGCCACTGCCTACGGTTTTGCCCAATCGATCGAACCGGACAGTGATGAGCCCACCACCCTGCTGCTCGGCGATCTGAGCGCCCTGCACGATCTCAACAGCCTCGCGCTGCTTGGCAAGGCGAGCCGACCGCTGGTGGTGATCCTGCTCAACAACGATGGCGGCAGCATCTTCCGTATGTTGCCGGTGCCCAGCGAAGGGGAGCTGCTGGAGAGCTACTACAGGCTGCCCCACGGCCTCGGTTTTGCACATGCCGCTGCCATGTTTGGCCTCTCCTATCGGGCGCCGACCACCTTGGCCGAGTTCGAGCACGATTACCGCGCCGCCCTCAAAGATGGCGTTACCTTGATCGAGATCCGGGTGCCGAGCGAGCAGGTAGCCGATGATCTCAAGGCGCTTGGAGCCGCAATCCGTGGTAAATAAGGGCGACGATGCGCCACTGCCGCTGGTGCTGCTGCACGGTCTGCTGGGGGATAGTGGCGACTGGCAACCGGTCATCGACCGGCTGCCCGCCAGCCACTGCATTGCCCTCGATCTGCCGGGCCACGGCAGCCATCGCGATCTGACTGTCGATGGTTTTGAGCAGAGCCACCAGTGGCTGGTTGCCGAACTGGCAAGCCGCAATATTGAGCGCTATCTGCTGGCGGGCTATTCGCTGGGGGGGCGACTGGCTCTCTATCACGCCAGTCGGGAACCCGCCGGGCTGCGGGGGCTACTGCTGGAGAACTGCCACCCGGGACTACCGGCCAGTGAACGGGCCGCCCGCATCCAGCACGATGAGCTGTGGGCACAGCGCTTCGAGCGCGAGCCCTTGGCTGACGTGCTGGCAGACTGGTACCGGCAAGGGGTGTTTGCCGATCTCGACGACGCGGCCCGGGCCCGCCAGATCGCCCGCCGCCTTGGCAACGACGGTCAGGGCATCGCCACCATGCTGCGCGCCACTTCGCTAGGCAAGCAGCCGGATCTCGTCCCCTGGCTCATGGCGAGCCAGCTGCCAGTGACTTATGTGAGTGGCAAGCGGGATCACAAATTCCATCAGCTGGCTTGCCAGCTGGCGAGCCAACATCGCAAAATCAACCACTTGGTGCTTGATGGCGGCCACAATCTGCACGCCCATCAGCCCGACTCCTTTGCCCGACTCCTCGCGGAGTGGGTCAACCAACAAGAAGAGACGAGTCATGATTGAAGCAATGACGGAAGCTGAACTGTACGCTCTGGTTCAATATGCCGGGATTGCTCAACTCTGTGCTCAACTGCGCTCAACCAGATCAGAAGGAAAAAACCATGATTGAAGCAATGACAGAAGCGGAACTGTACGCTCCTGTTGAGTGGCAGGATTGCTCCGCCGGTTACGAGGACATCCTCTATCACAAGTCCGACGATGGCATTGCCAAGATCACCATCAACCGTCCCCAGGTCCGCAACGCCTTCCGCCCACGCACCGTCAAAGAGATGCTGCAGGCGCTGGCCGATGCCCGTTATGACGATCATATCGGCACCATCATCCTGACCGGTTTTGGCGAGAAAGCCTTCTGTGCCGGCGGCGACCAGAAGATCCGTGGCGACTACGGCGGATACCGCGATGACGAGGGAACTCATCACCTCAACGTGCTCGACTTCCAGCGCGACATCCGCACCTGCCCGAAACCGGTGGTTGCCATGGTGGCTGGCTACGCCGTCGGTGGCGGCCACGTACTGCACATGATGTGCGACCTGACCATCGCCGCCGACAACGCCCAGTTTGGCCAGACCGGCCCGAAAGTCGGCTCCTTCGACGGCGGTTGGGGTGCCTCCTACATGGCTCGCATCGTCGGCCAGAAGAAGGCCCGCGAAATCTGGTTCCTCTGCCGCATGTACGATGCCCAGCAAGCCCTCGACATGGGTCTGGTCAACACCGTCGTGCCGTTGGCGGATCTGGAGCGCGAAACCGTGCGCTGGTGCCGCGAAATGCTGCAAAACAGCCCGATGGCGCTGCGCTGCCTGAAAGCGGCCCTCAACGCCGACTGTGATGGTCAGGCAGGGTTGCAGGAGCTGGCTGGCAATGCCACCATGCTGTTCTACATGACCGAAGAGGGTCAGGAAGGCCGCAACGCCTTCAACGAAAAACGTCGCCCCGACTTCTCCAAATACAAGCGGAACCCCTGATGACACTCGCCCTGTATCGCTATCAACTGCCTTTTACCCAGCCACTGACCTTTCACGGCAAGGTGGAGGTGGCGCGTGAGGGGCTGTTGGTGCGCATTAACGACGGCTGGGGGGAGATTGCCCCCCTGCCCGGCTTCTCGAAAGAGAGCCTGCAACAGGCAGAGGCGGAAGCCCTTGCCGCGCTGGCGGCCATCGCCGCTGGCGAGACCCCGAACTCCGTGCTGCCGTCGGTGCAATTTGGCTTCGACTGCGCACGCCGGAGATGGCCCGAGCAGAGCAATCCGCTGCCGGAGCCCTATCCCCTCATTCAAGGCTCCCCGCAGGAGCTGCTGAAAAACTGGAAAGAGTGGCTGCATCGCACCCCGAACAAAGCCAAGCTGAAGGTCGCCCGCTACCCGATGCGTGACGAGCTGGCGCTGATCCGCCTGCTGTGTGACCGAGTGCCCTCCCTCAAGCTGGTGCTCGATGCCAACCAGGGGTGGACTCGCGAGGAGGCATGGACCTTCTGCGGCCATCTCGACCCGAACCGCATCGAATATCTGGAAGATCCCTGCGCTGACTTTGCCGATATCGCCTTTGTCGCCAACCGTACCGGCATGCCGGTCGCGCTGGATGAACTGCTGGCACAGGGCAAGCCGTGGGAGCCGATCCCGCAACTGCGTGCGCTGGTGCTCAAACCGACCCTGCTGGGTTCACTGGCCAACTGCGAAGCACTGATCGCCCAAGCCCATGAGCTGCGACTCAAAGTGATCATCTCCTCCTGCTTCGAATCGGATCTGGGCCTGAACCAGCTGTTCCATCTGGCTGGCGAATGGGCACCGGAACAGGCGCCAGGGCTGGATACCCGCCGCTGGATGGCAGGCAATCTGTTGGGCGATGATGGCAAGCCAGACCTCGACCAGCTGGAACAGCTCTTTTACCGTGATTGAATCAGCTGATCACCAGAAGCCGGAGAGCTGTCCAGTCCGCCACTGGGCAGCACTCGCCCCGGATCGCATCGCCATCCACACCACCACAGCGCTGACTTACCGTCAGCTCGATCAACGGCTGAACAGCCTCTGCCAACAGCTGGCTGACGCCGGGATCCGGCGGGGTGACCACCTCGCCGCCGTGGTGCGCGGCGCACTGGAAGATGTGCTGCTGGCGTGGGCCTGCGTGCGCAGCGGCGTGGTGTTCTGCCCGCTCAATCCCGCTTTCCCGCTGGCCCGCCAACACGAGCTCGCCACCCTGCTCGACGCAACAGCCTTCTGGTCGGCCAGCGAGATCCCGGCGGGCAATTGGCAGCCCTTGCAACTCGACTTCGAGCGCGAACTGCGGGCCAACGAGGAAGCATGGCCACTTGAGCCGACCCAGCTCAACAATATGATCCTCACCTCGGGCTCCAGTGGCACCCCAAAATCGGTGGTGCACCGGCTGAGTAACCACCTTGCCTCGGCGCGGGGCTCTGCCGCCCTCATTCCCCTTGATAAGGAGTGCGGTTGGCTGCTCTCCCTGCCACTGTTCCATGTTGGCGGTTACGCCATCCTGTTTCGAGTCTTTCTGGCGGGTGCCAGTCTGGTGCTGGATCAGCGCGAGCGGCCCCTCAAGGAGCGGTTGGAGTGCCAACCCATCACCCACCTCTCGCTGGTGCCGACCCAGCTCTGGCGCCTGCTGGCAGAAGGCTTTGACCCCGCTCACACCCGCCTGCGCGAGTTGCTGCTCGGTGGCGCCGCCATTCCACAGCCGCTAGTGAGCCGCCTCTGCGCCATGGGGCTCGTTCCCAAGGTTAGCTATGGCCTCTCCGAGATGGGCAGTCAGGTCTGCACCGCCATCCCCGGCGATGCTGGCGTGGTTGGCAAACCGCTACCGGGACGGGAAGTGTGCATCAAGGAGCAAGAGATCTGCGTGCGTGGTGCCACCCTGTTTGCCGGTTACTACCGGGCGGGCGAACTGGAACTGCCACTCGATGAGGCAGGCTGGTTTCATACCCGCGACAAAGGGGGCTTTACTGCAGTTGGCGCACTGATGGTGGAGGGGCGACTCGACAACCTCTTTATCTCGGGCGGGGAGAATATCCAGCCAGAAACCATCGAGCAGCGACTGGTGAATCATCCCGCTGTCGCCCAGGCACTGGTGGTTCCGGTACCTAGCGACGAGTGGGGACAACGTCCCGCCGCCTTTATCGGCTGGCATGGCGAACCGGTTCCCTACCCCGAACTGGCAGCCTGGATCCGCAGTACCCTGCCCGGCTTTATGGTGCCCGACCAGTGGCACCCCTGGCCCGATCTAGGCGGCCATCTCAAACCGCAGCGCAAACAGTATCAACAGCTCCTGCTACGGCAATAGTTCCCCACATCAGGCAGCAAGCGATAACGGCACGATGCTGTTTACCAGACCGCACGTCATTCATGTCATGATCCCGCATCCATCGCTTGCTGGGGAAGAGCTGTTTTTTTAACGAGCAACAATGTCCAGACCCCATAACTGCCGTCTGCCACGGCCGAGGCGCAGAGCGCTATCTGCTCTAACGTACGGAGAGGAGTTGTAATAGAATGCCGGAAGTCATTCCCAACTTCAGACCAAAATCGCATCACGCATGAAGAAGTTTGCCAAGATCCTCCTCGCCTGCCTGCTGTCACTGCTGGCCCTGATTGCCTCGGTGCTGGCATATAGCGAGTGGATCGTCTCGGATGCACGCCACTACACCTATGACAAGGTGAGCGAAGTGCCATACAACCGGGTTGCGGTGGTGCTGGGCACCTCCAAATACCTCTCGGGCGGTGGCCCCAATCACTACTTCAAGTACCGCATCAAAGCGGCGGCCGAGCTATACAACAATGCCAAGGTGGACTACATCCTGGTCTCCGGCGACAACGCCACCCTGCAGTACAACGAACCGCGCCAGATGCGACGCGCCCTGATCAAGGCGGGCATCCCGGCCACAGCCATCTATATGGATTTCGCCGGATTTCGCACCCTCGACTCGGTGGTCAGAGCCAAGGAGGTATTCGGTCAGGATCGCTTTACCGTGGTATCCCAGGGCTTTCACAATGAGCGGGCCATCTTTATTGCCCGCCACTTTGGCATCGAGGCTGTCGGCTTCAACGCCGAGGATCCCAGTGCCTATCAGGGTATCCGGACCCGGATCCGCGAGGTGTTTGCCCGGGTGATGGGGCTGGTCGATCTCTATGTGCTGGACAAGGGACCCAAGTTCCTCGGTGAACCGGTCCATATCGGTCTGCCGCTCCCCTGTCTATCTCTGAGTACTCTCGGCACCCTGCAACCTTGCATTAAGCCACCCAAACCCGCTGAACCGCTGGCAAAACCTGCGATCGAACTGCCAGTCGCTCCCTCTTCGGCCAGTGCCAGCGTCGCTACCTGAGCGGGATAGCTGACCAGCACACCACGTATGAATGTAAACAAGAACGGCCACCCCATGGGGTGGCCGCTTTGCTGCTGGTTAATCCGGTATCAGATATTGTTGGCGGGTGAAGGAGGTGCAATGCCCAGCAGCAGGTGATCCATCATCCCCACCATACGACCAATTTCCGGTTTGGTGATGGTATCGTTCGCCCCCAGTTGCAGCGCCTTCTGACGGTTGTCATCGCTCATCAGCGAGGAGAACATCACGATGGGCATCTCTTTGTAGGAGGGGGTATCCCGCAGTCGTTTCAGCAGGTGCATGCCATCCATCCGTGGCATCTCCACATCGGTGATCACAGCGTTGACGAAGCCGGAGACCGGCATTTTCTCCTCCTGCGCCAGGCGATCGAAATCCGTCATCATCTCCAGTCCGTCGCCCCCATCCTTGGCAGTGATCACGTTGTAGCCAGCGGTACGCAGGGTAGTCTCGATCATCTTGCGGATAAAGGCCGAGTCGTCCACCACCAGAATGGTCTTGCCCTGACGCAGCGCCATCATGCGATCGTCGATGAGCACCTTGCGATCCTGGGTGACATCGTACTTCTCCATGCTGAGCTCGGGGTTGATGTCGGCGATGATCTTCTCGAAATCGAAGATCATGATAAGGTTGCCATCGCGCCTGACCACAGCCACCACGCAGTCGTTCTCCCCCGCCTCCAGAAACTGGCTGGGGGACTCCACGTCATTCCACGACACCCGATGGATCCTGCTGACACTGTCGATCAAAAAACCATTGGCCATCTTGTTGAAGTCGGTGACGATCACCACCTTGTGACTGGGGTCAGGGTTGGTTTTGATACCCAGCCAACCGGCCAGATCCACCAGCGGGATCAGCCGCTCCCGCAAGGAGAAGACACCCACCATATGGCGCTGGGCATTGGGGTAGTCGGTGGTCTCTGGCACCCGGATCACCTCGCGCACCTTGGCGACGTTAATCCCGTAGTAGGCGATCTTCTCGCGCCCGTCTGGCAGCTGTTTCTTGAGGTGAAATTCGATGATCTCGAGCTCGTTGGTGCCGCTCTCGGTCAGAATGGATTTACGCTCTTCCCCATCTTTGGCCATCATGGTGACTCTCATGCTCTGGTTGCGCAGGCAGCACTCCGCTGCGGTTTTCCCTCAGTATAGGAATGGATCCGCCCCTACTGGGACAGATCCCTAAAACTCTGTTCCTAACCGTTTGATCCCGCGCAAAAGCAGACACATCAGGCTTCGATTGTCACTCCTGAGGCAGCAGGCGGCCCAGCAGAGCCCGTAGCGCCTTGATAACGGCGGGCTTGCCCGCCAGCTGCAATCTCGCAGCCAGTCGCCCCCAATCGGCATACTGCCAGATAGCAGCGATCAGCAGATGACGTTCATCCAGTGTGAGCTCTGCCAATCGTGGCAGATTACCCACCAGCCACAACTGCAGGCTCGACTGGCTCAGTTCAAACGGCTTGTGATGATGGGCAAAGCATTCAATCTCGTCGCGCTCGAACTCGCCAAGCTCCGGCACGGTGACGGTACTGCCTTGCAGGCATTGCCATACCAACTCGGGATCCAACGCGCTCAACTCGCCCGCCAGCAGGGTCGGCAGCTGGCGTACAAAACGCTGCTGCCATTGATTCAACTCGGTCTCATGCTCGGGTTTCAGCGCTTTGAGCAGCAGAGCTGCGTGGCAGCCGCTGGCGGCATCCCGCTGCAGGCCGATGCGCAGCACCGCCAGTCCGGCCTTGCGCCAGAAGGGGAGCAGGTCGGCGCTGGCCGAAAAAGCCGAGCCGAGGTAGTCGGTGCCAATCTGGCGATAGTGCTCCTCAAGCTTGCCAAGCAGCAGCGACCCCAGACCGTGGCGATGCAGCTCGGGATGGATGGCGATGCGCATCACCCGGGCGTAGCTGCGCCCCCCCGCGGTTTTGAAACCGGCATGAGCCAGCAGCGACTGGGGCAGCAGATGACCGCGCGGACGACGACGCCCGGCCCAGATCGCCTCGGCCAGCTCGGGATCTATCTCCCCTTCCCGCGCCACCAACGCCACTCCCAGCAGGCTGGCATCCTGCTCTAGCAAATGAATGTCGAGATCCGGGCTCTCCAGCAAGGACCTGAGATCGCTCGGCGTGGTCTGGTAGTGAGCCAGCACCAGCAGGCCGAACAGCTGGTTGAGCAACACCTCGTCGCTCGCCAGCGCCTCCTGACTGACCAGACGCCAGCTCGGACTGGTCGGCGGCATGGGAGTTGCGACTTCGGCATTGAGGCCGAGCAGGCGGAAGATCAGCGGCTCCAGCGGATCGCGCTCACTCCAGCGAATGGGCTCAGAAAGGTGGATCTCCTGCCACTCCGGGGTCTGGTTATCGAGCACCCGTTTGAAGCGCAGGTGAAAACCGCGACCCGTCCCCTCGTAACCGTGCTCGGTGGTGGCAAACACGATGCGGCTGTGGCGGGCCAGCATGGCTTCAAGCAGCGGGGTCGGAATGGCCGCCGCTTCATCCACCAGCAGCAAATCGGGTTGCAGCTCTTCATGTACCAGCCGATCCGGCGAGCAGTAGCTCAGCCCGGCCAGCTGGTCCGGCATCTGTTCCGACGTAGTATCTAACCCGCGAGCGGCGTGGGCAAACAGGGTCGCGACCGTCGCCTGTGAGGGGGCCGTCACCACTATGTTCAACCCGGGCTGCTGGCGCAGCAGCTCGGCGGCAGCCAGTCCCAGCAGCGCACTCTTGCCGCGACCGCGGTCGGCGCTCAGCACCAGCGGACGGCGGCGATGACCGTGTAATACCTTGTGGATGGCGGGCAGTGCCCGTGCCTGATCGCAGCTCAGCCTGCGTTCGGGCCCTATCGGTTGCCACGGCTGCGAGCAAACCGGCGGCTCCAGCGAGAGGGCAGGATCCCCCGCCAGCAACCGCACCAGCCGGGCGATAAAGCCGTGACCGGCCCGACTAGCCTCCTCCGGCTGGGCCACCAGCCGAATTCGGTCGGGGTCCGGCCATACTGGCCACTGCGCTCTGGGTGGGGTCAGCAGCAACAGCAAGCCACCGGCACACAGAGTGCCTGCCAGCGCCCCGAAGGCGTCGGGGTGAAAGCCGCTGAACGCATTGAAGACGAGCGTGTCACACTCCTGACCGAGCCGCTGCAGCGCCTTGGCAGCGGGTTGCGGGGCATAACACTCTGGCCCCGCCCCCAGCCAGAAGATGCGCTCGCCGAGCAGAGATTCGGTGCGGGCAATGCAGTCGGCCTCCTCCCCTTCCAGCCAGATCAGGCGTCGCTCACCGGCGCGGGCCAGCGCCTCGCGCAGGCTGTTGAGCTCTGGCGACGTCATGAGGCCTGGCTGTCAGCCGGTTTGCGGGGCTCGAACATGCGATCCCCCATCTGATCAATAAAGGTGTGGGCCTTCTGCACCATGAAACGCTCGGCATCGGCCGGGTTGGCAAACAGATCGGAGCGGATAAAGCGATGGGTTTGCAGCACGCCGTCCACCTCTTTGGTGATGCGGCCCGCCAGCCGGTACTGGCCACCTTCGGCCATGGGTTCCGGATAGATGAGATAGCCTGCATATTCGGTGGGGGTGACTTCCGGTGCCTTGGCTGGCTCGCCCCCAAACAGGGCGCTGAACAGTTTCTTGAGCATGATGGTTCCCTCTGTATCAGGGCATTCTCCCCAAGGGGGTGACAAGTGGCAAGCGGGGGATCTTATTACCAATGGTTATTTGCATTGCGAACCACTCTCATTTAGATTTCACTCAATTTCATATGAGGTAATCCACCATGTACGTCTGTTTGTGCCGCGGCATCACAGATACCCAGATCCGCAAGGCGGTGCAGTCAGGTAACAGCGAGTTCCGCCAGCTCAAGCAGTCGCTCGAGGTGGGCGCCCAGTGCGGCAAGTGCGTGCGCATGACCATGGCGATCATCGCCGCCGAGCTCGACAAGATGGAGCAGGAACAAACCCCGCTCTACTACGAAGTGGCCTGACCCGCCGCCATCCCGAAGTCGTCATGTTTCTCGACTAAGCTCTGATGATTGCCACCTCAGGTACGAATCAAGGAGCACTGTCGATGAAAGGAGACCCCAAGATCATTGCCCACCTCAACAAGGTGCTGGCCAATGAGCTGATAGCCATCAATCAATACTTCCTGCACGCCCGCATCTACGATGACTGGGGCCTCAAGGCGCTCGGGCACAAGGAGTATCATGAATCCATCGACGAGATGAAGCACGCCGACGAGCTGGTCAAGCGGGTACTGTTTCTCGAAGGGCTGCCCAACCTGCAGGATCTCGGCAAGCTGCGCATCGGCGAAACGGTGGAAGAGATGCTGCGCTGCGATCTGTTGCTGGAGATGGATGCCATTCCCGACCTGAAAGTGGCCATCGCCTACGCCGAATCAGTGCAGGACTACATCAGCCGCGACCTGTTCCAGAAGATCCTCGAGGATGAGGAGGAGCATGTGGACTGGCTGGAGACCCAGCTCGACCTTATCGATCGCATCGGGCTGGAGAACTACCAGCAGGCACAGCTGCACCACGGCTCCTGAGCCAATCCAGAACAAAACAGCAGAGACCCGCCAGCGCGGGTCTCTTCGTTTGGGCCACCATTGCCCGAAAACTTTTCGACAGGATCACAGTTAATACGCCCCAAGCAGCATCTGCCATGGCTTTCGATTAGGATACTGCTCTCTTCCAATCACAATGCTACGGACGATTTCCATGGAACAGATTGCACGTGAGATGGCCCCCCACAAACGGGTGGCGCTGGTGGCTCACGACAACATGAAAACCCCTCTGCTGAACTGGGTGATGCGCCGCAAAGAGGAGCTCAAGCTCCACCATCTCTATGCCACCGGCACCACCGGCACCATGCTCGGCAAGAAGGCGCAACTGCCCATCACCTGCCTCTTGTCCGGCCCCATGGGCGGCGACCAACAGCTCGGCGCCCTGATTGCCGAGGGCAAGATCGATGTGCTGTTCTTCTTCTGGGATCCTCTCAATGCGGTGCCGCACGATCCGGATGTGAAGGCGCTGCTGCGACTGGCCGCGGTATGGAACATCCCGGTCGCCACCAACGAAGCGACCGCCGACTTCCTCATGGACAGCCCCCGCATGCAGCAAGCGTTCAGCGTGCAGATCCCGGACTACGCCGGCTACCTCAAGGCACGCACCGAGTAACAGATCCGCCGGATACACCAAGGGCCGCAGCAAGCGGCCCTTGTTATTGCCGGGGATAACCCCTGGTCAGTACGAATTGACCGGAAGATCGGCCAGCGGGATTTGCCAACCATGATGAAACAGGCAGCTGACGTGGCCGCCATATTGTTTCACCTGTGCAACCAGAAAATTATTTAACCAAGTATTTTTGCAACAATCTCGTTTAGCGCGGACGGCTGCCATGATGGCAGTCAGATGAGAGCAGGCCCCCGATCTCCTCATCACACCTTCTGGCTGTTCATAACGCCCGGGCGAGAATGCGCGCCACCCGATCCGGGTCGATATCCTGCTGCTCACCGAGCGCGGTGCGCCCGACCCGCTTGAGGTTGGAGCAGACCGCCGGAATGCAGCTTTCGCTCAGGCCATAGTCGGCCAGCCGGGTGCCCAGTCCCATCTTCTGGAAGAACTGCTCGGTGCGGATAATCGCCTCCTCGATGCGCAGGGCCTTGTCCTCGCGGGTCGAATGCCACACTCGCTCGGCAAACTGGGCCAGCTTCTCCTGCTTCTGGCTCGCCCGTTCACGCAGCAGTGAAGGGAGCACCACCGCCAGACTCTGGCCGTGATCAAGTCCGTAGAGGGCAGTCAGTTGATGGCCGATGGCGTGAGAGGCCCAATCCTGCGGCACCCCGCAACCGATAAGGCCATTGAGCGCCAGACTGGCGGCCCACATCAGATTGGCCCGCACCTGATAGTTGGTCGGTTCCGCCAGCGCCCTGGGGCCATTCTCCACCAATACCTGCAGCAAGCCTTCCGCCAGCCGATCCTGCACATCGCCCCCCACCGGGAAGGTGAGGTACTGCTCGGTGATATGGATGAAGGCATCCACCACCCCGTTGCCGGTCTGACGGGCAGGCAGACTGTAAGTGGTCGCCGGATCGAGCACCGCGAATTGCGGCTGTACCAGCGGACTTCTGAAGGAGATCTTCACATCCCCGCGGCTCACCACCGAGGTGGGATTGTTCTCGGATCCGGTGGCGGGCAGGGTCAGCACGCAGCCCATCGGCAGCGCCTTGTGGACGCTCGCCTGCTTGCCGCAGATATCCCAGGGATCGCTTCCCTCATAACAGGCTGCCGCGGCAACAAACTTGGTGCCATCCACTACCGAGCCGCCACCGACCGCCAGCAGGAAGTCGATGCGCTCGCGCTTCACCAACGCCACCGCCTCCATCAGCAACTCATATCTGGGGTTAGCGCCAATGCCGGAAAACTCCTGCCACGTCACCCCTTCCAGCGCCTGGGTCAGCTGTTCATAAACCCCGTTCTGCTTGATGCTACCGCCGCCGTAGAGCACCAGCAGGCGGCTGCCTGGCGGGATCAGCGTTGGCAGGCTGGCGATCTGCCCCTCACCAAAACAGATGCGGGTCGGGTTGGCATATTGGAAGTTGTACACGGCGGGATCCTCGACTTGAACAGAGCGAGGACATTGTGCGCCTGCAAGGAGGTGAGGTCAAAAGAGGTGGCAGAACCTTGCCCACTGGCGGTCGACATCGGCCCATCCGGGCCGACCTGATCGAGGATAACGGGAAGATGTCAGGCCAAGGCCGTTTTGCTCTTGTCGAGCTGCCCGCTATTCCCGGTTTTACTGTCACTCTTGCCGGTCAAACGATCCATCGCCTCTTTCAGCATCGCCTCTTTCTGCTCGTTGAGCGGCTTGCTCTGCTCCGCCCGCTCTTCCGGCGTCAGCTTCTTGTTGTCGGCGATAGTCTTGAGCTTGTCCTCTATCTCGTTGAACTTCTTGCGATCGAAGCCCAGCGCCTTGTCCACCAGTTGCTGCACCACGCCCCCCTTGTCAGAGCTCATGTCCAGTGCGGGCGGCAACTTGCTGTTCTTGGCCAGATGTTCATAGGTCAACACCTGTTGGGCCTGACTGGTCATGCGCTGGGAAGAGAGGTTGACCATCTCTTCCCAACCACCGCCCTGGCCACCACCGGCACTGTTGAGGGTGGTGAGGGCTCGGTTGTGTGAAGCGATCTGGGCAAGCTGCTTGCTGTACGGTTTGATATCCATTGGGGCTCCAATTCAGTACGCATATCTGGCAATACGCACTAGCTGATCCGGTCACATGGGGCGTTAGGCCCCACCATTATCAATTAAACCAGCAAGTTACAGGCCAACTTGTCAGATGATGCGGGATCCCGCGCTCTGGCGGCTCTCACCGCGTATCCAGCGCCAGGGGTGTCAGAATAATGACTCATCTGCTGCCGATTCATGTTGCTTTGGCACATTTCGCCGTCCGCTTGCCAACGCGCCAGAGAAGAGTCAGGAACAACAGCTTGATCACAAAACAAACAACCACTCAGTAATACAATTTTGGCGCACATCACAACCAGCCAGCCGTGTCATGGATGATCTGTTCGTAAAACTAATAATAGGCAGACCAATCTGCCACGCTCACTCCGCTGCCACCTCGGAGCTGCAGCCCCCTGCACCTCATCCCGCCGCCTGACTATCACTCACCGCAACCCTTCGGGTACGCCTATGAAAAAACATACTCTGAGTCTTCTCTCCGCCACCCTGCTCACTCTGCTTGGCACCAGTGCCGACGCCTGTACCGGCCTTATCGTCGGCAAGGGGGCCAGCGCCGACGGCAGCGTGATGATTGCCAGAAACGAGGACTTTGGCGTCAACAACTGGAACAAGTATCTGGCCTTCCGGCCCGCACAGCAGAACGAGGGCAAAATCTGGAAACTGGGCAATGGGCTGGAAGTGCCGATGCCCAAAGCGTTTTTCGCCTACTCCGCCATCCACGACTGGGATGCCACAGCCAGCGACCCGGCGGGCAAATTGTTTGAGCAGCGCGGCATCAACGAGTTCAACGTCGCCATCTCGGCCACCACCAGTGCCGAGGTCAACGACAAGGCCCAAAAAGCCGATCCACTGATCGAGAAGGGGGTCATCGAGGCCATCATCCCGACCCTGATCCTGCCGCAGGCCAAGACGGCCAAAGAGGGGGTCGCACTGCTCGGCCGTTATGTGGAGCAATATGGTGCCGGGGAGGGCAACAGCCTCTATCTGGCGGATGTGAACGAGGCCTGGCTGATGGAGATTGGCTCCGGCCACCACTGGATCGCGGTGCGGGTGCCGGACGACAGCTACGCCATGGTGGCCAACGGCCTGCGCATCCACGGCGTCAATCTCGACAGCGCCGATGTGCTGCACTCGCCCAAGCTGCTGGAGTTTGTACGCGAACATAAACTGCTGGATAACGCCGATCCGAAGGATTTCAACTTCGCCAAGGCGTTCGGGGTGATTGCCGACCCCTACAACGTGGATCGGGAGTGGCTCGGCCAGAAAATGCTGACCGCCAGCCACCCACAGCCGACCCGGCAGGCGCAATATCCGCTGTTTATGAAGCCGGATGCTCCCATCGCCGTGCCGGACGTGGCCAAACTGCTGAGCGCCACCTATGAAGGTACGCCGCTCGCGGGCAAGGCGGAGCGGCCGATCCGCATCGATCGCCAGCTGGAATCCCACGTTATCCAGCTGCGCAAGGAGATGCCCAAAGAGCTGCAGGGGCTCATCTGGCAAAGCTACGGTGTGCTGGCCGAATCGGTGATGGTGCCGCTCTACAACACGCTGGAGTCCTATCCCCTGCCCTATCGCACCGGCAGCGACAGCTACTCCGATGATTCCGCCTACTGGCAGTTCCGCAGCCTGACCGCACTGGCCAACACCGATCCGGACAAATACCTGCCGCTGCTGCGAAACGTCTGGAGCAAGGAGAGCACCAAGCTTTACAAGGAGGTCGCGCTGCTCGATAAGAGCCTCAAGCAGGCCTACGCCAACGACAAGGCCACCACCATCGGGCTGGCCGCCGACTACTCCTATGGCCAGTTGGAGAAGACCTACCAGATGGCCAAAGATCTGCGCTACAAGCTGATGACGGATCTAACCAAGAGCAGCGAGAAGAAGTACTCGGAGGAGGAGTTCAAGAAGATCATGAGCCTGTAATCGGCTCACCAACGCAAAGAGGCTCCCTTGGGAGCCTCTTTCATTTCGTCAAATGCAGCAATCAGCGACGGCTGATATTGAGCGGGCCGAAGGTCTGAGCCACCGGCATGATCTCGATACTGTTGATGTTGACGTGGGCCGGCTGCTGGCTGATCCAGAGCACGGTATTGGCAATATCTTCCGGCTGGATCGCCTCCACCCCCTGATAGACGGTGGCCGCCTTGGCGTCGTCACCGTGGAAGCGCACGTTGGAGAACTCGGTGCCACCGCACAGGCCCGGCTCCACGTTGGTGACGCGGATGGCGGTGCCCGCCAGATCGGCACGCAAGTTGAGGCTGAACTGCTTCACGAACGCCTTGGTGGCGCCGTAGACGTTGCCGCCCGGATAGGGGTAGGTACCGGCGATGGAGCCGATGTTGATGACGTGACCGCGATTGCGCGCCACCATGCCCGGCAGCAGCAGGCGGGTGAGCAGGGTCAGACCGCTGATGTTGGTGGCGATCATCTGCTCCCAATCTTCCAGATCCGCCTTGTGGGCTGGCTCCAGCCCCAGCGCCAGCCCGGCGTTGTTGACCAGCAGATCCACCTCACTCCATGCGACTGGCAGACCGGCGAGGGCGGCGCGGGTGGCCGCTTTGTCCTGCACATCGAACACCAGCGGCAGGAACTGCTCGCCCAGCTCGTCAGCCAGGGCGGCTAACCGCTCGGCGCGGCGGCCGGTGCCGATCACCTTGTAGCCCGCCTGCACCAGTTGGCGGCTGATGGATTCACCAAAACCGGACGAGGCGCCCGTTACCATTGCTATCATCTGAACCTCCATATCTACACCGATATTGTTATTTATCTGTTTGAATCTATTCAGATTCATTCATCGCTCAATTCACGTCCGGTCGCCTTGCGCCAGACAAATACCACCAGATGGAGCAGCAACAGGCCCGAACCACCCAGCGCAAACAGCAGGCCGGTGAGGGCATTGACCGAGGTGTCGGCGCCACACCACCACCAGACCAGCCAGCCGACCAGGCCGATGGCAAAGGTCTGGCCAGCGCAGACCGGGCAGCGTCCCAGCTTGGCCTTGATGGCGGTGGCAAGGCAGTTGTCGCAACTCATCCTGATCCTCCAATCTGCGCGTTCAACACAGTCAGCTTGCCTGCGAAGATTGCTTGCGAGCCTGAGTGCGAGCCCGTCTGCGCCGCTCACGCTCCTCGTCGCTCACCAGCGGCAGCACCAGCCGGTGGGCGTGCTGGTGGCGGCCATAGTAGTCCGCCAGCCGCTGCTGGGAACGAAATCCCAAGCCCTGATAGAGGGCCAGCGCCTCTTCATTGGCGTCCCCCACTTCGAGGCGAATCGCCCCCCAGCCAGCAGCCTTGCCCTCGCGGATCACCTGCTCCAGCAGGCGGCGGGCCCAGCCCAGACGGCGCACCGTCCAGCGGACAGCTAGTGCCTGAATGACCAGCCGATCCCAGCCTCTGTGCTCCAGCAGGCAGAGATAGCCCATCAGTTGATGCTTCTCATCCAGCAGCAACAGGGTGCGCCCTTTGGCGTGGGCCAGCAGATAGTGCCAGCGGCTGCGGCCAAAGGCGACCTCCGGGGGAAAACAGTAACGTTCCAGATTAACGATGGCGCCCAGATCATCGGTTCGGGCCTCACGTACGGTCAACACGGGGAGTCCTTGTTCGGTTATTTATCTTCAGCACCAAAAATGCGACTTGTATCACAAGTTACCAAGGCAGAATATTAGGCACTGTAACCTCTTGTTTCCCCTCGCGCCATTGTCGTGCTTGTCGGTGCATCGAAGCCCACTGGGGATCCTGCCTGTTCAGGCAGTCTGATCTGTGGAGCCGAAAATATGAGTACCTATGTCATCGTCGAAGAGCCGGGCGACTGGCCTTGCCATGCCGATTATCTGCTGACCGCCCGCACCTACCTGCAACACGGGGTGCCCACCACCGGCGGCCGCCCCCGCATCATCAACCTCTGCCGCAATCTGGAGCACCTGAGCGCAGGCTACTACTGCTCGCTGCTGGCGCAGGCCCGCGGCCACCACTGCCTGCCGGGTCTGCAGGCCATCAGCCAGCTGCAACCCCAGCAGCCGCCAGCCAAGCTATGGCGCAAGCTGCAGGGGTGGCTGGCTCAGCAGAGCGAAGACCGAATCCGGGTGCGCGCCATCTTCGGCCAG
The DNA here is from genome assembly GCF_041929505.1 of Aeromonas sp. MdU4. NCBI lineage: Bacteria > Pseudomonadati > Pseudomonadota > Gammaproteobacteria > Aeromonadales > Aeromonadaceae > Aeromonas > Aeromonas sp. MdU4. Next base: position 128,482 of record NZ_JBHFMW010000027.1, read on the forward strand.
TGCGAACAGAGCGAGCTGGCGGGGCTGGCCCGCTACTACTACGGCCTGAGCCAGCTGCCGCTGCAGGAGCTGACCCTCAAGCGCGGCCGCCATGGCTGGTCGGTACGCCAGCAACAGAGCCTGTCACCGCTGGAGCTGAGCCAAAGCGAAAAGGCACTGATGCAGCACCACGCCCAGGCGCTGGTGGGCAGCGGTGACGAGGAGCAGGCCGCGCCGCTCTATCAGCTCGCCATTCTGGTCGACCCCAACGACGGACGCGCCAGCAGCGATGGGCTGGCGCTGGAACGCTTTATCCGGGCTGCCGCCGCGCAGGGGATCCGGGCCGAGATCCTCCCCCCCTCCGCGATCGAGCGGCTGCCGGAGTTCGACACCCTCTGGCTGCGCGCCGAAACGGCGGTCGGTCACTACACCTTCGAATTTGCCCGCCGCGCCGAGCAGCTCCAGATGCCGGTGATCGATAGCTCCCGTGCCATCCTCGCCTGCAGCAACAAGCTCTATCTCTACGAGCTGATGGTGCGCAGCGGCGTGCCCATGCCGCCCACCATGGTGGTGACCCGCCGCGGCCGCCACCATGTGGAGGAGCTGGTGCAGCGACTCGGTTTGCCGCTGATGGTGAAGGTGCCCGACGGCGCGCAGGGGCGGGATCTCGCCATGGCCAGCGACGAGCAGCAGCTGGCCCGCCTCTTGGATGAGGGGTTGGCCCGCTCAGCCCTGCTGCTGGTGCAGAGCCGGATCCCCGCCGAGTTCGACTGGCGCATCGGTTTTCTCGATGGCTCGCCGCTGTTTGCCTGCCGCCGCTACCGGCCGGAGCCGGGCAACCGCATCCGCCGCCGCAAGCACCCGCTCGACATGAGCCGGATCGAAGCGTTGCCGCTCAACGAGGTGCCGGAGCGGGTACTGCAGACCGCCCGTCGCGCAGTGCATCAGCTCGGCAACGGCCTGTTCGGGGTTGATTTGCGCCAGCAGGGACGTGACTGCGTGCTGCTGGAGATAGTCGATAACCCCTGGATCCGCGGCAACATTGAGGACAAAGAGGCGCTGGATCTCTACGAGCGGCTGGCCCGCGCCTTCCGCCAGCGGCTGGAGAACCGGGGTCAGATAACCTCGTAGGCCGCCATGACCTCATAGCCCGCAATGACAGAGAGGGCCTCGCGATGGGGCCCTCTCTCTTGTCACAACTTGCTGCAGCTGACTTATTGCAGACGCAGGAAACGCCCGCTCAAGGGGGGAACCTCTACCGTCACGCTGCTGCCACCGATGGCCAGACTCTCGCCGCTCTGCAGATCCACCAGCGCTGTGCCGCTGCGCAGTTTGCCGACCGGCAGTGCGTAGCTCAGGGGCGTGCTTGAAACGTTGAGCAGGTAGACAATCTGCTCCGTAGCCGTCTGCTTGATGTCGCCATAGAGGCTGCCATCCGCCACCAGCTTGACCCGTTCCCCCTGATAGAGAGCGGGGTGGGCAGCACGCAGGGCCAGCAGCTGGCTGAGCCATTGCTTGAGTTCTGCCTGTTCGCTACCCGGCACAAAGCCGGTGACACCCGGCACCTTGCCGTCGCTGCGGGCCACATGGTCGTCGCACAGTCCCAGCGCCGCGCAGTCACCGCCGACCTTGGCGGCAAAGCCCGGCACCTCGTCGCCAAACTCTTCGCCGTAATAGAAGGTGATAGGACCGGAGCGGGCAGCGAGGAAGCTGAAGGCCGCCTTGTGGCGCTGCCAGTACTCCGCCGGATTGAAATGGCCGCGCTCCAGCAGATCACCGAAACGAACCAGATCGTGGTTGCCCAGCATCAGATTCGGCATGGCGTGATTCGGGTAGTTCTCCACCCTGTTCCAGCTGGCATCGAGCACGCTGGCCCCCTGTCCGCCCTTGCCAGACTCCTCCAGCGCCAGCGCCTGCACCAGACCGTAGCGCAGCGGGAAGTCGAACGCCGAGGAGAGCGCCGGATTGTCGCTCGGCCCGTACGCCTCGGCACGGATCTCGTCGGCACTCTTCCATACCTCGCCCACCATGTAGCCGAGGGTACCCCACTGCTGGCTGGCGGCCTTGCGCGCAGCGCTGGCCCGCTCCACCTCGCTGCGAATGGCGCGCCACTCATCAAGACCGAGCTGATAAGACTGATCGAGACGCCAACCGTCGATGCCGTACTGCTCGACCCAGTAGCGGGCCACTTCCTTGAAGTAGGCGAGGCTCTGGGGCTGGCTGTAATCCACCAGCTGACCCGGATAACCGGCACCGCCGCTCTTGAGGGCGGGCAGCAACCCGGCGGGTGAAGGCTTGCTCACCCCCACCTTGTTGACGTGGCCAAACACCCCGTCGAGGAAGACGTAGAGGCCGCGCTGGTGCGCACCATCCACCAGCTGTTTGAGCTTGGCATTGCTGCCAAAGTTGGGATCGACGTTGAAGTAGTCGCAGGCGAAGTAGCCGGTAGCATCCAGCTTGTCGTCCCCCCCCTGCCCCGCGCAGGAGTCAAATACCGGGGTGAGCCAGATGGCGTTGACGTTGAGGCTCTTGATGTGGTCGAGGCTGTCGATGATCCCCTGCAGATCGCCATTGTGGCGGGAGGGGCCATAGCCGACGCCGTAGTTGGCGCTGCCGTCACCATCGGCGAAGGACTCCACCATTACCTGATAGATGCGCAGATTGCAGGCGGGCTGGTCATCGCCATAACAGGCGCGACTCGCCGTCGTCGCGGGGGGATGAGTGACCGGCGGATTGACGCCGGGGGGAGTACTCTCTCCACCCGCACTTCCACTGCCGCCGCAGGCGGCGAGTAACAGGGCGGCCCCGATGAGGCCGCCATAACGCAACGTTCCCTGTTTCATTGTTATGTTCCCGCTGTGAGCACAAGTGTCTGAATGCACCTGCTTTTCGCCATGATAGCGAGCGCTCGCAGAGGGGTCTGTGACTGAAAACGTTACCCGCTCATCTTGCTCAGAGCACACCGTCGGAGGCAAAGCTGTAGTTGACCGAGAGCCAGTAGGCACGACCCGGCTCGGGAATGCGGCCGCTCTGCTCATAGCCCAACCCGGCCTGACTGCTGTGTACCGACTTGGAGAGGTGCTCGTAGTAGAAGGTGTCGAACAGGTTGTCCACCCCGGCCGAGAGCTGCCACCCCTTGGCAAACTGCCAGGCGCCGCTCAGGTTCATGGTGAAAAAGCCCGGAGTCTCCCCCTGATCCTGACCGGCGACCGTACCGGAGCCGACGTCCACCCGATCCTGCGCGGCCACGGCGCGCCCCAGCAGGGTGAAGCTCAGCGCTTCGTCCGGCTGCCAGCCCAACGCCAGCTTGCCATCGAGGGGTGGCATCTGCGCCAGCGGCTTGTTGTCGCTCTGGTTTTCGCCATAGACCACCGCCAGACCACCATCGAGACGCCACTGCTCGGCAAACTGCCAGCGCCCCTCCAGTTCACCGCCCCGGGTCTGGGCATCGATGTTGCGCACCTGATACGACTTGCTGTTGTAGAGCAGGTAGTCCTTGATGTTGGCGCTAAAGAGAGAAAGGGTCAGATCCAGCTCGCGGCTGCGCAAAGCCAGCCCCGCATCCCACTGGCGGCTGCGCTCCGGGTTGAGGGTGAACGGGGTGCTGTCCTTGCTGCGCTCCCAGTAGTCCGGCGCCCGCTCTGCCTGTCCCCACGCCAGATAGCTGGACCAGCGGGGCGACCACTGATACTCGTAGCGACCAAAACCGCTGTCGAGGTGCTCGGTCTCGCTGTAGAGGGTCTGATCCCCCGCGCCGTAACGGGTGGTCTCGACCCTGTCTTGCCGGTAACCGCCCTTGTAGCTATGGGCCCCCTGCTGACGACCCAGCTCGGCAAAACCTCCCTGCTGCTCAAAGCGCAGGGTGCGCTGGCGCTCCTTGGTGGCATAGTCGACCCCACTCCGGCTGCGGTGCTGATCCCGGTTGCTGTCGAGCCCGGCGGTCAGCAGCCAGTCGGCTGGCAAGGCGATGTCGTTGGCCCAGCGCCCGCCGGTGTTGCGACGATCCGGGTTGGAGAGCATCTTCATGCCGCTGTTTGGTCGCAGGCTGAAGTTGTCCATGATGTGGTCGATGTAGTTGTCCCACAGGGTCAGCTCGCTGCGCTGCCAATGAGTGGTGATCTGCTCCTGCTTGAGCTTGAGACCGAAGGACTCGCGGTCAAACATGGGGCCATCCATGGTGCGGTCCGCATAGGCGGCGCGGGCATTGCTGCGCTCGGCGGTCAGTTCCAGCCAAGTGTGCTCCCCCGGCGTCCAGCCCAACTGGGCGGTGCCGTTCTCGCGGCGATAGAAGGAACGCACCTTGTCACCGTGGCCGTCGCGATAATCATCGCTGTCAGAGTGGGTGAACTGGCCGCGCAGATAGCCAGCGGTCGAGCCTGCCGTCATATCCACCATCTGGTCATCGCGGCCAAAGCTGCCGTAAAGGGCCGAAGCATCAGCCTTGATACCCGGTGCGGTGAATTCGGGTCTGTCCCGCTCGAACAGCACAGTGCCCGCCAGGGTAGCCCCCTGTTCGAGGGATTGCGGCCCCTTGAGCACCCGGATCCGGTCAAAGGATTGGGGGAAGATGTAAGCGGTAGGCGGATCCATGCGGCCGCCGCAGCCGCCAGCCAGCATACCGCCATCCATCTGCACGTTGAGGCGGGACATCCCCATCCCTCGCAGCACGGGGTCGCCGCCCAGCCCCCCCTTGCGCACCATGCTCATGCCGGTGACGTTTTTGAGGTAACCGGCGCCATCGGCAGCAGGCATGGGGGAGCCGGGCTTCTTGGGATCGAGCGTCACCTCCAGGGTGCTGGCAGGGCGACTCGCCACCACTACCATGGGATCCAGCTGTCGAACCTGTTCCTGACCGGCGGCGCCGTGGCAGGCGAGCCCGCCAACCAGCAGGGCGAGGGGTGTGCGCATATGACAAGCCATACATTTTCCTTATGTATTTGTTTTTTGTTCTTTCTCAAACCTTTCAGCTAGGGAAAGGTTTACCTTCAGGCCGCAAAAAAGGCCTGCGGCGCGAAAGCGGCAAGCCTCTGTCAGATGAAGCGAAGGCAGGTTGAGAAAATGTTGCGCAGGTTTTACCCAAGTTAATTAGGAAAGGCAAATGAGCAAACATTCCAGTTACAGCAATCTGGCGTTAGCTCACAAAATCAGGGGGTTAACTGAAGGCTTCCCGCTCATCAATGGGGGAGATCAGGTGATAGACCTCGTGGGCGGAGAGTGTGCAGCCAGCGGGCCATGCCAGCTGGTGATGACGATTGATGAAGACCCGGGCGCAGTGGCGCTCGCTCTCCAGTTTTGCAAATAGCGGCTGACTGCGCCAAGAGGTCAGATCCAGTACCCCGGTGGTGCCATCCGATAACACCACAAACAGGCGCCATCCCTGCAAATACTCCACATCGATAAAGACCGGCATCCCTCGGCTCCGATTGAAATAATTCGCGGCCATTATAGATGGCCATCTCGCCCCCATACACGCCACGGCTCACATTTCGTCCAGCAGGTTATGCTGTGTGCAACAGATGATTATCCTCACACTTTTGCATAACGGCCGCAAGAAAGGGGCTTTTAATTGCATAAAACAGGCAACCTTCTCGTACTCTGCCTGTCATACCACCATAACAAATCGGAAAAACGTCTGTGGACAGACGTTTACAGGCTCAATCAGGAATAAACATGACAGCTCTAAAACAGCGATTAGGCCCCTTTTGGCCCTTTGCCATCTTCTGTACCCTCGCTCTTTGCTCCCTCACTTTGAGCCGGATAGCCCTCGGCCTCTGGCAACTGGAACGGGTCGATGCGGTGGCTGGCTGGCAGGAGATGCTGCTGCAAGGGATCCGGGTCGATTTTGCCACCCTCTGCTGGCTCTGGGGCGTCCCCGCCATGTTCACCCTGCTGCTGGCAGGGCCCCACGCCATCGGTCGGGGCTGGCTGCAGCTGATGCGTGTCTGGCTGACTATCGGGCTCTGGCTGATGCTATTTCTCGAAATCTCCACTCCCTCGTTTGTCACCGAATATGGCGTGCGCCCCAATCGCCTCTATGTCGAGTACCTCATCTATCCGAAAGAGGTGCTCTCCATGCTGTGGGCTGGCCGCAAGGGGGAACTGCTGCTGGCGGTGGTGTTCAGTGGCGCCGTGCTGGCCGGTGGCTGGTGGCTGAGTGGTCGCCTGATGCGTGGCCTCAGTTTTCCACGCTGGTACTGGCGGCCAGCGTTCGCCCTGCTCATTCTGGCGATCGGTTTTCTCGGTGCCCGCTCCAGCCTGGGTCACCGCGCCCTCAACCCGGCCATGGTCGCCTTTGCCGAGGATCCGCTGGTCAACGCCCTGACCGTCAACTCCTCTTACTCACTCTTCTTTGCCATCAAGCAGATGGGCAATGAGGAAGATGCCAGCCAGGTTTACGGCAAGATGGCTGATGATAAGGTGCTCGCCATCATGCGCCAGGAGAGTGGCCGTCCGGCCAGTGACTTCAACTCTGACCGGCTGCCCAGCCAGACCTTTAATCAGGCCACCACTACGCAGGACAAACCGAAGAACCTGGTGATCCTGCTGCAGGAGAGCCTGGGCGCCCAGTTCGTCGGCTCCCTCGGCGGTCTGCCGCTCACCCCCAATATCGACGCGCTGTCGCAACAGGGCTGGGCATTCGAGCAGCTCTATGCCACCGGCACCCGCTCGGTACGCGGTATTGAGGCGGTGCTGACCGGCTTCACGCCGACCCCGGCGCAGGCCGTCGTCAAGCTCGGCAAGAGCCAGACCAACTTCTTCACCATTGCCGATCTGCTCAAGCAGCACGGCTACAGCACCAGCTTTATTTATGGCGGCGAGAGTCACTTCGACAACATGCGCAGCTTCTTCCTCGGCAATGGCTTCACCACCATCGTCGAGCAGAAGGATTTCGACAATCCGGTGTTCAAGGGATCCTGGGGGGCGTCCGATGAAGATCTGATGGCCAAGGCCGACGAGACTTTCAGGGCGCTGCACAAGGAGGGTAAACCCTTCTTCAGTCTGGTATTCAGCTCCAGCAACCACGATCCGTTCGAGTTCCCTGACAATCGAATCGAACTCTTCGAGCAGCCCAAGCAAACCCGCAACAACGCGGCCAAGTATGCGGATTACGCCATCGGCGAGTTCTTCAAGAAGGCGAAACAGTCGGATTACTGGAAGGATACTCTGTTCCTGGTCATCGCCGATCACGACAGCCGGGTCGGTGGCGCCAGCCTGGTGCCCATTCCCCGCTTCCATATCCCCGGGGTCATAGTGGGTGAGGGTATAACGCCGAAGAAGGATCCGCGCATCGTCAGCCAGATCGACATGGCGCCTACCTTGCTCTCCCTGATGGGGATCAGCGCCGACTATCCCATGCTCGGCCAAGATCTCACCCGCATGCCCGCCGACTGGCCGGGGCGCGCCATCATGCAGTACGACAAGAACTTCGCGCTAATGCGCGGCAAAGATGTGGTAATCCTGCAACCCGAGCGGGCAGCGGAAGGCTATGTCTACGATGATGCCAGCGAAAAGCTGACCCCGGCTGCACAACCGGACGAGCTGAAAGAGAGTGCGCTCGGATTGGTGCTCTGGGGCAGCATGGCCTATCAGAAAGGGTTGTATCAGACGGCAAAGGATGAGCGCACCGCCGCCAACTGAGCCACCCATGCCCGATGGCGCTGATGCTGACCCGATAGCCGAAAAGAAAAAACCGCCAATCGGCGGTTTTTTCTCTCTGCTCACCCGGCCGACTCACTGGCCATTATGACTGGGTAAAACAGGGCAGGGAGCGACTGAACTTGTGCTCGAACACCAGCGAGGTTTCGAGGTGCACCACCTCTTCGCGGGAGGTGAAGTGGTCAAAGACGAAGTTGCGCAGGTGCTCGGTATCGGAGACACACAGGTGCACCAGAAAATCATCCTTGCCCCCCATGTGGAACAGACTGATCACTTCGGGCAGCGCCAGAATGGCATCGCGGAAGGCATCGATGATCTGACGGCTGTGGCGGGCCAGTTGCAGGGAGACCATGGCCTGAATGTGACCACCGAGGGCCTGATAATCCACTTCGCAGTGTGCCCCCTTGAGCACCCCATCCTGCTGCAGCTTGCGCACCCGCTCCAGACAGGTAGAAGGGGCAACCCCCACCAGCGCGGCCAGATCCTTGTTGGTCATGCCCGCATCCCGAAACAGATGGGCCAGGATATCCAAATCCAGTTGATCCAGGTTTCTCATCTTAACTCCTTGAACCGCTCAATTTTTTAGACTCTGCCCGTAAAACGGGGCAAACACAACGGCCATTGACATCGCCCCCTGCCACCCTATGCTTGGCGCCATTCGCAGGGCTTTGCCAACCCGCAACAACTCGAGGATCTGTCATGCACCCGTTTCACCCTTTCTGGAGCCTGGAAGTTCCTCGTGTCGATGGCCAGTTGTTGCTGACCCCCTGCCCCGGCACCCAGCAGGTGCCGCTGACCCTGGCGCTCGATCAGCTCAAGCTGGCCGGAGCCCACGGAGTCATCACCCTGATGACCAGCACCGAACTGGCAAGATTTGAATTGGCGCACCTCGGCCAAGAGGTCGAGCACGAAGGGATGCGCTGGTTTCACCTGCCCATAGAGGATGACAAAGCCCCTGATGCGGCCTTCGAGCGGGCCTGGCAGCAAGCATTACCACAACTGATCTGCCTGCTGCACGATGGCAAACATCTGGCCATTCACTGCAAGGGGGGAAGTGGCCGTACCGGGCTGATGGCCGCGACACTGCTGCTCTCTTTCGGCCAGCCCCTCGACGAGGTCATAACCACCATCAAAGCCCGCAGACCAAAGGCATTCACACTCGCCGTGCACCGCCAGTGGCTCGATACGCTGGCCGACCGGCTGGAGGACAACGACTGAACTACTTGCCGCTCTGGTCGTAGGTAAAGACCCTACCGATATCCTCCACCTTGTAGCTGGTGAGCTGGTAGACATAGTAGTTGAGCCAGTTGGCAAACAGCAGGTGGCCATGGCTGCGCCAGCTGGCGCGCGGGGTCTGGCTCGGGTCATTGTTCGGGTAGTAGTTGACCGGGATGGCCGGCTCGATCCCAGCCGCCAGATCTCGCTGATACTCCCCATCCAGCGTCAGGACATCGTACTCGGGATGACCGGTGACGAAGACCTGACGACAATCCTTGGTCGCCGCCAGATAGACGCCCGCCTCTGCTGACTCGGCGAATATTTGCAGATCGGTGTGAGCCCGGATCAGATCGCCATCGAATGCCGCATAACGGGAGTGGGGCGCGACGAACTCATCATCAAAACCACGCAGCAGCGGCTCGTGCTCGTCGAGGCGATGGTGGTGATAGACACCGGAGAGCTTCTCGCCACGGGTCTGCTTCTCCATGCCATAGAGCGCCTTCAGCGCCGCCTGCACCGCCCAGCAGAGAAAGAGGGTGGAGGTCACATGCTGATGGGACCACTCGATGATCTCGACGATGCGCGGCCAATAGACCACTTCCTCGAACTCCACCAGCCCGAGCGGCGCCCCGGTGATGATCATGCCGTCGTAGTTGTTGCCACGCACCTGTTCGAAGTCGTGATAGAAGTTCTCCAGATGCGCCTGCGGCGTGTTCTTCGACTCCCGATCGTCGATGCGTAGCAGATCGACATCTACCTGCAGCGGCGAGTTGGAGAGCATCCGCATCAGCTGGATCTCGGTCTCAATCTTCTTGGGCATCAGGTTGAGGATCAACACTCGCAGCGGGCGAATGTTCTGAGTGACGGCCCTGGATTCCGTCATCACGAAGATGTTCTCCTGCCCCAGCACTTCGGCGGCGGGTAACTGATCCGGGATCTTGATCGGCATGCTTACTCCCTGTACTGCATCGGTAAATATGTCTGGACATCTAGAAGCCTATAATAAAGCTCCCGCTCTGTCATCAGATACCTTTTGTATTCACCCTCACCTTTGACTAGCATACGGCTCAGTATCTTCCCTGCTTCCAAGATAATGACCGGTATCAAGATTTCCGTAGATCGGCTGCAAGTCGGCAATTATGTATCCCTGCCACTGGGGTGGCGCGAACACCCGTTCCTGTTTTCCAGCTTCAAGATCAAGAGTGAAGAGGAGATTGAGCTGATCCGTCGACTCGGCTTGAAACTGGTCACCATCATCCCCGACAAGAGCGATTCCCCGCCCAAACCCCTCAGTCAGGTGCAGCCCCAGCCGCAAGAGACGGCGGATGCCGCTCAGCGCCAGGCAGAGATGCAGCAGGAGAAAGAGCGCCGCATCGAGCAGCTCCAGCAGTATCGCCGCGAGCTGCAGCAGTGCGAGAAACAGTTCCAGCAGTCGCTGGCACAGGTGCGCAGCGTGATGAGCAAGATCCAGTCTCGCCCCCTCAATGCCATCGGTGAGGCGCAGGAGCTGATCAACGCCATGACCGAGCAGCTGCTCTCGGTGGATGAGATGGTGCTCCATCTGGTCTCCGACGGCGAGGATGGCAACAACCTCTATTTCCACTCCCTCAACGTCAGCGTGCTCAGCATGCTGCTCGCCAAGGAGTGCTGCATGACGGCCGACGAGATCCGTCAGATCGGCATGGGTGCCCTGTTCCACGACATCGGCAAGCTGAAAATCCCGAGCCAGATCCTGCGCAAGACCGAGCCGCTGACCAAACCCGAACAGAACCTGATGGCCCAGCACCCGCGCTATGGCCTCGACCTGCTCAACTTGGCCAAAGATTTCCCGGCCGAGGCGAAGGGCATAGTGCTGCACCATCATGAATATCTGGATGGCAGCGGACCGGAGGGGCTCAAGAAGGGGCAGCTCGATCCGCTCACCCAGATTGTGTCGTTGATCAACGAGTACGATAACCTCTGCCACATGCAGGCCAAAGTGCCCTACTCCGCCCTGAGCGGCCTCTACAAGCAGCGCAAGGCCCAGTTCAATCCGGAGTACCTCAGCATGCTGATCCGGCTGATGGGGATCTACCCCCCCGGCAGCGTGGTGCAGCTCTCCAACGGTCAGGTCGGGCTGGTGATGTCGGTCAACGCCTCGCGCCTGCTCTACCCCTCGGTGCTGGTCTACGATCCGCGTATCCCGCGTCAGGAGGCGGCCATCATCGACCTGCAGCAGGCGGATCTCTCCATCGCCAAGGTGATCCACCCCAAACGGCTGCCACCCGCCGTGTTCGAGTATCTCAACCCGCGCACCCGGATCAGCTACTACTTCGAGCACAACAAACCCTGATTGCCCTGGCCCCAGGCCAAGGTTTGTCACCCTTTTCATCCAAGGAGCCCGCCATGCGTATCGAGATCATCAGTACCGGAGACGAGATAGTGACGGGTCTGGTGGTCGATACCAACGCGGCCTGGCTCAGCGCCCTGCTGCTGGAGCAGGGCTGGCAGGTGCGCCGTCGCCTGACGGTGGGGGACAACCTCACCGATCTGAAAACCGTGCTGCAGGAGAGTGCCAGCCGCGCCGATGTGGTGCTGGTGTGCGGCGGGCTCGGCCCCACTGCCGACGATCTCACTGCCCAGGCAGCGGCCGAGGCATTCAACCAACCATTGACCCTCTTCCCCGACTGGCTCGCCACCATCACCGCCCGCTACGCCAGCCGCGGTCGTGTCATGGCGCAGAGCAACGCCAAGCAGGCCTGGCTGCCGCAGGGGTGCGAGCTCCTCGATAACCCGGTCGGCACCGCCTGCGGCTTTGTCGTGCGAAGTGGCCAGAGCCAACTCTTCTTCACCCCGGGCGTCCCGTTCGAATTCAAACAGATGGTGCGCGAGCAGATTATGCCGCGCCTCAAGGCACTGGCGGGCACACAGACCGACACCGAGCTGCGCCGTTTCTACACCTTCGGCGTCTCGGAGTCGGCCCTCAGCGACATGCTGGATGCAGCCCCCTGGCCCACTGGCATCGAGCTGGGTTATCGCTCCGCCATGCCGCTCATCGAGCTGAAACTGATCGGCCATGGCGCCCGCCAGGCAGACATGGATGCCGCTGAAGTGAGGCTGCTCGCGGCCATCCAGCCCTGGCTGGTTGGCCGGGGGGATCAGGAACCGGCGCAGCAGATCCTCACGCTGCTGCAAGACAGGCCGCTGACCCTGCTGGAGGGGGAGAGTGGCGGCGCTCTGCTGGCATTTTGCTACGGCTATCCCCAGCTGGCCGCTCGCTTCAACCCGGATCTTGCGGACGAGCTGGCAAGAGTTCCGGCTACCGACGTGGGTTTGCAACTGACCATTGGACGGGAGGGCAAGGAGGGGACACCGCTGTTGCTCTGTGCAGATGGCCTACAGATCGGCCAAACGGTGAGAGTCAGCCATCCCGATCCGGAGAGCCGTCGCAAGATCCTCGCCTTTGCCGCGATCGACATGTTACGTCGTTTTCAGCAAGCGCTGCCGGTACTTGGCGACTACCAGACCCTGACCAGAACCGCCCAACGATACTCATAGTGAGTTGTCCTGCCAGTGCCACCAATCACATGGAATCCGGCCCTCCTGCGGGCTGACGGTGTTTGCCGACTCACTGCTGAATGGCGCCATCATTATTTATTCCGCCCCCATCACCCATTTGGCCTCAATCCGTTGACCATTCAGCAGAAATATCCAGATACTGCCCACTCTCGGGGCCAGCAATTCGCTTTATCCATCATTGAGAGATTAAATGACAGTAGGGAGGCGAACCGATCGCCCCTCCCCCAACCCGGCAAGGAGATGCAGTGTTAAGCAAAGAGTGGCTGCTGCTATCTAGCGATATGGATCTGGTTTGCCTGCGCATTGCCGCCGGTCTCACCAAACCTGTCACGGAACAGGATATTCAAGCCCTGCTGCTCGCTTCCAACTGCCGCCGCTATCAACCGCTGGCGGAAGGGTTCAAGCAAGCCATCATCCTGCTCAACATGCTGCAAGCCAACCCCGCCGCCTCCGTCCCTACCACCCCCATCCCCATCGCCAAACGACAAGATGCCAGAGTCATCATAGTGGTGGAGAAGGATCGGATGAGTGCCTGCGCCCAGATCACTGCCGACTGGGGCGGTAAATATATCTCCCTCGAGCAGTTGCAAGAGGCCATCTCCCTCAGCGAAATCAAACAGGGGGTTACCGATCACCTGCTTGCCACCGCCATTCAGTCAGCCAAAGAGGCAGCACCCGGCAGCTTGCTCAAGCTGGTTATTGCTCGCGGTCAGCCCGCGGTCAACGGTCAGGATACCCGCTATGAGCGGCTGGTGGAGACCCCCGCCGAACGGATCCTCAAGCCTCAGGAGCTGGATCATGATCGGGTCGACTTGCGGGATCTCGGCTCCATCGTCACCGTCAAGGCAGGTGCCCAGCTGATGCGCCGCCACCCCGCCACCCAAGGAATTCCCGGCTTTACCGTAACTGGGCAGGAGCTGCCCGCCAAGCATGGCAAAGACAGCCCGATGAGTGCCGGAGAAGGCACTTTCTTCTCCCCCGATGACCCCGACCTGCTGATTGCCAGCCGTGCTGGGCTGCCCTGCCAGGAAAAATCAGGCATGAAGGTAGACGAGGTGCTCAGCGTCAAACGGGTAGATGCACGCCATGGTCACATCACCTTTGAAGGGGGCTTGATCGTCAATGACGACGTCAATCCGGGCATGAGGATCTCGGTCAGCGGCGATATTGTCATCGGCGGCTTTATCGAAGGGGGCTGGATTGAGGCAGGCGGCACCATCACGGTACGCCATGGCATCATTGGCCGACGCAACGAACAGGGCGAATATCTCTGCCAGCTCAATGCCCAGGGCGAGATCCATGCCAGCTACGCCCAGTATGCCCAGCTGGAGGCGGGTGGGGACATCCAGATCCAGAGCCAGCTCAGCCACTGCTATAGCCGCAGCGGACAGGACATCAAGGTAGGAGACAGCGGGATGCGCAAGGGCAACCTGCTGGGAGGGGTCACTATTGCCAACCGCCTCATCATCTCGCCGGTGCTGGGAGCGTCAGCAGGCAATCGAACCCGGCTGCAGATCCTTGGCGGCTATTTCACTCACAAGGAGCAGGAGCATCAGCTCAAACAGCAGCAACAGGCCTGTCAGGAACAGCTGGAGAAAATCAAGGAGCTGGTGATGCGACTGGTACAACTGCCCAGTGACAAGCGCAACCCGGATACCCTGCGCAAGCTGAAGCCCATCCGCGAGCGCCACCAACTCGAGCTGCGCCACCTGGAGGAACAGCTGGCTGCCAACCATGAAGAGCTGCAGAAACTGATGGCCGAAATGGATATCATCGCCACCCAGCACCTCTTCCCCGGTGTCGAGGTGGAGATGGCCCACCACCATAACCGGGTCGATATCGAGCATGGCCCCATCCACTTCTGTATCCGCGAAGATCAACTGCTGATGAATCCCTATGAAGGACACAAATAAGTCAATCTGCCCCCATCCTTCTCCGCTCTGGCCGTGATCCAGCCGCTGATTTTCGCTACACTCGCCTCTTCCTTGGCCCCACCGGGCGGGCCACCCAGACTCAGGTAGTGAGAGATGTACAAGCTGATCGCATTGGATATGGATGGCACCCTGCTCAACCCGCAGGGCCAGATTACTCCCCGCACCCACGCCGCCATCACGGCCGCACGCGCCAAAGGGGTTACAGTGGTGCTGGCCTCCGGTCGCCCATTGGAAGGGATGAGCCGTTATCTGGCAGAGCTCGGCCTCACCACCGAGCATGATTACGTCATCTGCTACAACGGTGCTCTGGTGCAGCAAGTTGCCGATCAGCACATCATTCGCAGCCAACTGCTGACTGGTGCCGACGCCAGCGCCGTAGCCAAGCTGGCCAACGAGCTGGAGGTCAACGTGCACGGCTTCTCGGTCACCCGTGGCCTGATCAGTCCCCGCGTCAGTACCTACACCGAGCACGAATCCCGCCTGATTGGCATGCCGATCAAGCTGATCGACTTTGCGACCCTGCCTGCCGATGAACAGATCATGAAGGTGATGATGATCGACGAGCCGCCCCAGCTCTCCCGCGCCATCGAGCGGCTACCTGCAGCGCTCTATGAGCGCTATACCGTGGTACAAAGCGCCCCCTTCTTCCTCGAATTCATGCACAAACAGAGCAACAAGGGCACCGGCGTGGCCGCGCTGGCCGAACATCTGGGTCTGGATGCCTCCCAGGTAATCACCGTCGGGGATGCAGGCAACGATCGCCATATGATCGAATATGCAGGACTTGGCGTGGCCATGGGCAACGCCACCGACGAGATCAAGGCGCTGGCCCAGCACACCACGGCCCGCAACGATGAAGATGGCGTGGCTCAGGTAATTGAGCAGTTCATTCTGAACGACTGACCATCAGTGCGTTAGAGTCGAACTGACGGACGGCAATAATGAAACGGGGAGGCATACCAGCCTCCCCGTCTGTTAGCTACAGACCCATACATATCACTGGGTCGCCAGACACTGGGTATGAGCCCCCGGTTGCAGATAAGGTATCAGCAGCGGAGCCATCCCCTTGAGCACTTGTACCGGCAGCGCCGAGGTAAAACGGAACGTGTCTGACTGACTGCCCGGCACATAAGCGGTCAGTGTGCCGAAGTGATCATCCCCCAGATAGAAGACAAACGTCGCCGTACGGTTGCGGGCCAGCGAGCTGGTCACGTTGCCATAGCGGCCAACTGTCTCGAGCCGGTTATCCCCCGTCCCTGTCTTGCCCCCCATCTGCAGCACAGTGCCATCCGGCAGGGCGAACGCACCGGCAATGCGCCTTGCCGTGCCCCCTTCCACCACCTTGGATAGCGCATTGCGCAGAGCAGTCGCGACCTCTGCGGGCAGCACCCGCGTGCCTTCCGTATGAGTTGGCTCGAACTCGGTCTCAAACGGCGTATCCTTGGCGAACGAGAGGTGCTCGATCCTTAACGTCGGCGCCCGAATGCCTCCGTTCTGGATAATTCCCATCAGCTCTGCCAATGCTGCCGGACGGTCACCTGAACTCCCCAGTGCGGTCGCCAGCGACGGCACCAGATGATCGAACGGATAACCCAGCCGTGCCCAACGCTGGTGAATATCGAGGAAAGCCTCGACCTCCAGCATGGTGCGAATACGGCTATCACGAGCACTGCGATGACGGGTCTTGAACAGCCAGCTGTAAACCTCCTGGCGTTCGTCACGGCTGGCAGCAACGGCATCGGCAAAGGTCGCTTTGTCGAACTGCTTGAGATAGGAGAGCAGCCACAGCTCCAGCGGGTGCACCCGTGCAATGTAGCCCTGATCCGGCAGGGAATACTTGCCCGGGCCATAGCTGACGTACAGCTGGTTGATCCGGGTGCTGCTCAATTTTTCCCGTGGCAACCGTTCAGCCAGGAACACGGCAAAGGTTGCCTCATCAGCATCAGGCATCAGATAGCGGTGAACGGCAGCCAGACGCACAGCGCTCGGCTTCAGGCCATCAAGAAAGGTATCAAGCTGCTCCTCGGCCGTCTTGCCGTGATACTTGCGCCAGAAACGCAGCAGATAGGTTTGCCCCTCTTTGTCGGCAAACTTGGCCAGATACTCCTGACGACGAGGATCCTTGTCATCCTTGAGCAGTTGGGCGCGATTGCCTTCCTTGTAGAGGCTGTAACGCACGATATCGCGCAACAGGCGAACAAACGGGAGGTTGATGGACTCGCGCAGTGCATCGCGGATGGCAGGGATCCGGCCATTATCCTCTCTACGGAAGTTGTTGAAGGTGTGCATACCGCCACCGGTAAAGAACCCCTCGCTGGGGCTGGCGGAGTACTGGCGATCCAGCGCAGCCTCCAGCATGACCGGCAAGCTCTTGTCCTGCGCTGTCATCAGATAGGAGATGGCCCAGCGGCTGAGGTTGTCCTGCGACGTATCAACCAGTTTGCGCAAGCTCGCAGCCGGCATGTCGGCATAACTGTCATGCAGCTCCGCCACGATCTCCAGATAGGTGGTCAGCACCCGCAATTTGGCGGTCGAACCGAGCTCCAGTTTGGATCCTTCGTTGATATCGAACGGCTGATCGGTGTTGTCAGTCTGTACCCGTACCTTGAATCCCTCCGGCGACTTCTCGAACAGGGTAAAGCTATAGCGCACATCACCGGTCTTCTCGGGAGAGAGCAGCCGATCACCAAACAGGCCAACCTGAGCGGCAAACGCCGGATCGGCCAACTGTTGCAAATAATGGGAGATCTCGTTTTGCAACGGCATGTTGAGGCTGGTATCTGCAGTCAAATCCATCCGGTCGAGGTCATAGAGTTGCACTCCGAGCTGACGGCTCAGGCGAGTACGGGCAACTTGCAGCCCCTTGTTGTTGTTCACCCGGGTAATGGCTGGCGATTGCAGGAAATCACGGAACGTGATCTTGGCTTTGAGAGCCGCCTCCATCAGCGGCGGAGAGATCATCCCCTCCTGCACAAACAGGCGCAGATAACTGTCGGTCAGCGTTGCCAGTGCCCCGCGGCCCTGTGCCAGATAGTAGGAGGGACGACGGTGAGCGATCATCAGCGAGACCACCTGGCGTAGCGCCAGTCCCTGCTCAGCCAGTGGCGCATTCTGGTTGCGGGCCGGATCCAGCAGACGATTCACATCATCGACATTGGCACCAAACCAGACCCATAGCCCATCACCGAGACCATGCACCTCACCATATCCGGGAGCTGCAGAGAGCGGGACCGAGTTGAGATAAGCCCAGGCGACCAGCTTGCGCGCTTCCAGTGTTTTAGGCCCGAGACGATATGCTCGCACACTGGCAGAGGCCATCTGGCGGATCTTCTCGGTCGGCGACAGGGTCAGACCATCCGGCGAGTGGCGATACTTCTCCACCTGAGTCGCCAGGGTACTGCCACCGGCAGATTGATCCTGCATATCCAGCGCCTTGCCCACCTGAGAGAGCGCCGCTTTGGCAAAACGGGGCCAATCGACAGCCGGGTTCGCCAAAGGCTCCTCGTTGCTCAGCAGATCACGGTTCTCGATAAAGAGCAGCGACTGGATGATGAGCGGTGGAATAGAGGCAAAGTCCGGATAGTGATGAGTCGGATACTTGAACTGATAGAAAGGTTCAGCACGGCAATCATGAAGCGTTAACCCGGCCTGCACCTTCTCGGTATAAGGCACGAAGAAGCCACGCTTGGCATAGTCATAGAGCGCATCGGAGAAATGCACCTGCTGGCTGACTTCATAGCCCCGTTGCAGCAAACGCTCCTGCATCATCGGCAATTGCACATAGCCAAGCCGCTTGTCGAACGGGCCATCCTCGGGAAAGGCGATCTGCTTGCTCTGGCCAGACTCCACCTGATAGGTAAGCTTGGCGGCATAGCGCGAGATCTCACGGGATTGCAGCTTAGAGGTTTTCATCTCATAGCCAACCAGTGTGATCACCGCCCCGAGACACGCCAAGAATAGGAAGCAGAACAACCAGCGCCACCAGGGACGGCGTTTGCGCTTCGGGTGCCCGTCCGTGGTCTGGGCAGATGAATCTTGAGATGCCACTTGTGTCAAATCCGTCTGTTCTGATGCGCCCATATCAGCCCCACCATGGTTGCGCAATTTATTGTGTCTTGCTCAAGCTTAGTCTTTTCAAGTCAATGGCTTGAAACTATTGACTGCTTTGTAGTCATGGTAACAGGGCAATTCTAAAAAGGGGAGCCGATTGTTGCAGAAGGAGAAGAGATCCGAGCTGATAACAAAACACCGGCCAGTGGCCGGTGCATCTTACCCAAAAAGAGTAAGCCTTACTTGTGAGAGCTCATGCCCTTCAGTTTGGTACTCAGATCTTTACGCTCTTTAGAGAGCTCTGCGTTCTTGATGATGTGATCATCAACCCGCTCCTCATAGTCGGCACGCATGTTGGCAATGATCGCCTGTACGTCGTCAATGCTCATACCCGGCTTGATGTAATCGCTCAGGTTATCGAGCAGCAGTACACGCTTCTGGTTGTCACGGATCTTCTTCTCGTTATCCGCGATTTCACGCTTGAGTTTGTTCTGGCGACGGGACATACGCACATATTCCAATACATCGCTGAAGGTGGACTTGTTTACTTGTTCCATATCGATACCACTGACTTAAGGTTGATAAAAACTGGCCAAGTTACACCTGAATCCCGGCAAATTCAGAGCGGGACAGGCAAACTCAAGATGCCCTTACTCTACCGAGTTATAAGCGAGATACAACCCTAATCACACGCAGTGAGCAGAGTTTGGCCAACATTAAACCAGCACAAATGGTTATGAATGACGCAAAAATAACGGTGATTACACACCATAAGAAGGGAATAACATGCCTGCCAGCGCCCTTCCCCCTGGCAAAAGCAACTATTGGGGTCTCCAATAGGCTGAAAACCCCAAAGCCCGGTTCTATGACCGGGCTTTGGGGTTTGTTCTGGTGTGCAACTCTGTGGGCTAATGGGCAAATCGCCCATAGCAAAAAGGCCTTCCCAGTCAGGAAGGCCTTTCAAATT
>NZ_JBHFMW010000028.1:0-81232 GCF_041929505.1 Aeromonas sp. MdU4
GATTTGGGCAACAACGCCCCCATCAGGGCAAAACTGTCTTCGTTGACCCGCTCGACAATGCCGAAGGTTATGCCGTTTATTACCAACACGATGCCTTTAGCAGGCTGGAAGAAAAAGCAGATCAGGTCTTTGGTCGCAGCCTGAAAAAAGCGCTACGCCAAACCCATGTGAGTGGCAATGAACGCAAGCAGTATACCATCGCCATCTCTGCCGCAAGTGCATACACCCGCTATCACGGTGGGACCAAGGCGCTGGCTACTGCGGCGATAGCCACCATGCTCAACCGGGTCAACGAAGTGTACGAGCGAGACGTGGGGGTAGAGTTTCAGCTTGCCGAAGGCAACGACAGCGTGATCTTCACAGATCAGGAAAATGACCCTTTCCTGAATACGTCACAAGACATGAATTTAAACGTTCAAGTGCAGAATAAAGCCCGTAATGAGCATGAGTTAGGAGCGTTCGATATCGGTCATGTGGTCAATACCAACGGTGGTGGTGTAGCTATTTTGGGATCACTCTGTACCGGTAACAGATCCCGAGGCATGACGGGTTCCAGGAACCCGGTGGGGGATGCATTTTTCATCGATTATGTCGCGCATGAAATTGGTCATCAGATGGGAGCAGATCACACCTTCAATGGGACGAGTCGCAGTTGCGGTAAAAGAAACCGTAATCCTGACCACGCCTACGAACCAGGCAGTGGCAGCTCCATCATGGCCTACGCAGGCATCTGTGGGGTACAAAACCTTCAACCGCATACGGACCCCTATTTTCACAGCACATCGATTGATCAGATGCGTGCGCATATGGCGAGCGTACCGGATTGCGGTACAACTATTCCCCTCACAGATAACCCTCCTCCTCAGGCAATGGCAGGGGATGACTACACCATTCCAGCCAACACTCCCTTTGTACTCAAAGGGGATGGAAAATCATCTGACAATGCTCCGCTGACTTACACCTGGGAAGAACTTGATCTGGGTGCCGCCTCGGACACTGTAGAGGATATGGTGGATGACGGGTCACGCCCTTTATTCCGGTTCGTTCCCCCCACCAGTTCACCCGAGCGGATCTTGCCCAGTCTGCCATCTCTCCTTTCGAACACCCTCGCCATGGGCGAAGCCTGGCCAACCACCAATCGCAATCTCAATTTCCGTCTCACGGTTCGTAATGGCCAAGGTGGGGTAGCAAGCGATAATATGCGGGTTCGGGTAGTGGATACGGGACTCGCATTTAAAGTGACCGGACCAAAAGCCGCGATGCTGACGGCAGGAAGTAAGCAGAACATCACCTGGGATGTGGCAGACACGGACTTGCCACCAATTGCCTGCCAAAAAGTCGATCTGTTTTTGACCCAGAACGAAGGGAAAGCATGGTCATCACTGGGGAGCGGATTACCCAATCGCGGAACCGCAACCGTCACCTTGCCTGACAATCTTGCCAACAAAATCCGCTTCAAAGTGGCCTGCAGTGATAACATCTTCTTCGCGCTCAGCGGCCCTTACCAAAGCCGCACCAAACTCGTCGGCCCCTTGGTCAGCAGCAACTCGATTGACGCCAAGAGTGCCCCAGACACCAATGGCAGCAGTCTCACTAATGTGAAAACTGACGCGTCAACAGACAACAGCGGTGGCGGTGGCTCCTTCGGCTTCTGGGGTCTGGCCCTTGGCTTGTTGGCGTGGCAACGGAGAAAGGCATGAAACGACATTACCTGCTGCTACTTGCTCTGCTGGGGGGCTGCGAAGTGAATGCAGACCCTCTGGCACCGACTATTGGTGATAGCATCGCCAAGCAAGACTATCGCCTGATAGTACAAGCGGGCCGGGGAGAAGTGGCGCCGGGAGTGCCGGCTGAACAACAGAAAGCAGCCAAGGCTCGTTGTGGTACTCGCTTTCTGGAGGGCTTTGGCGATGTCATCAAGCCGGGACAGCAGGAAGCGTTCAGCTCATTGCTAGCCTTTGCCACCGAATACAACAAGCAGATGCTGACCTACTGCTACCAACACGATAAAGCAAAGTGACCTTGTCATGAGCACGAGGTGAACTCCGGTTAACAAGCAACGGAGCTCTCCCTTCCAATGAAAACGATCAGGTGGATGCCCTCTATCACACAGGCGCCACCTGATCGCCCATCCCCTTCAACAAACGACCAACCAACTTATCGAGCAATATCCAACAGGCTGTGCCAGCCACGCCTCTTTTCAACAATATTACCCAGCACAATTCCCTGGGCAAAAATAGTCTCTCGGCAAGCTCGAACAACCATCGCGATGCGTTATCACCCGGTTTGGTGATGGGGCGCAAAAAATAGTGAACGGCGAAAATATATACTCCCCAATAGAGTTCAGCCTGGATCGCAATGACCCTGTGAAACAAATTGGCTGTGTGTGATCACAACCCACCAACAGGCCTGATAAACCTTGTTATTTATGGATATATCACGATGAAGCTATCGTCAGTGGCACTGCAGGCCTTGTCACCCTATCTGTTTATCATCCTGACCGTGGCGCTGCTCTCCCTCGGATATATTGCCCTTCCTGTCTATTTCGCTCTGGCGATGGTTATCTACCCCGTGCTGGTCGCCACACTGGCGAACGACTGGGAACAACAGGGGCTGGTCTATCGCGAATCGGCACTGGTCGACGTTGAAGTCAATGTGCGCGGGATCCTTATCACGGAGCAGAGACGGCATCTGGAGAATATCTATTTTGTCTCGCCAGAACGTATGCAGGAGAAACTGACGATCCTTGCCCGCATCAAGTTGCTGATCTGTGCCGCCATGTTTGCCGTGTCGCTTTATGAGCTGGCGCTGCAGGTCGAGGCACAATTTAATATGTCGGCTATCAATATCATGGATATTTTCGCCCTGATTATCGGCCTCGCCGGGACACTGTTTCTTGGCCACTGCGTGCAAAAATGTCTGGCCCTCTATTCTGCCTGTCGCCATAAAAACTATCTGGTGCAGTTTCATCATCAGCCCGACGCCCAGCTCTATACCGCCGCCATTGCCAACAAGGCGGAGAATCTGCAGGTGAACCATACCCGCATGTTCGATGCCATTTTAGCGTGGCGTTAAACAAGATATATGGGCAGACACTGACAGCGGCTGATATCGCGCGGCAAGGCCGCGACACGCAACAGATCACCGCCGCGCAGGCAAACAGCACGAGAAGGAGCATTGCCATGATGATATTCAGCGTCTTTGGCCGACTGGTCGGCGTAAAACGGGAGGGGGAGCAGTGGCTGCTGTTTAATGTCAGCCTGCCCGAGCGCAAATACTCGCGCATCCGCGATGTGATTATTCCCGACTTTCTGACCGAGGATGAGATCCCGCGCTGGCTTGACGATATCTATCACGAAGCCGCCAGCGCCGCCCACCCAGAAGTGGTGCGGATCGAGTAACTCGCCCGTTTGCTGCCTTGTCGGCCATGCCATGGTTCAGATCGGCGGGGCCGCTTTCTCCTCCCCACACCCTGCGCCGCCCTTGCGCCGCGATGGGATTGTTGCGCTTGTGCAACACAGCTCAAGTCATGCGTTGCACCAGTAAAACAATTCAAGGGGTTCCAGCGGCAAAGCGCCACCGCCGAATGGCCAGCAGCCAGTGCCCGATCTCTGCCCGGTTGGCGACAAGGTCGCAGAGCAAGAAGAGTTTGATAGCGGTCATAAAACGAGACGTTTCTGATAGTTACATCAGGTTAAGGCTCGCCTCGGCAGTTTCGCTTGGCTTACCATGGCCAATCAGAACCTGTTGAACTGCGATGGGTTGCAGCCAGCGCGGGTCAAGGGAGCATATTGGAGGCTGTCATCCACGGGCGGTAGCGTGGAAATTGGTTGTGATACGCCTTACTCCGAAAGGTGGATGTCCCAGATTTTTTGCCAAGCAGAGTGCCCCCTACGCCATTGCCCAGCCGCTGCTCGACGGCCTGTTTGGCGAGGTGCAACGTCAGGTAGTGGAGGGCGAGCAGATCCGACGGGCCACCCTGCGCTTTGCCCACGCCGACGCCATTATCACCCTCGCCGCCCTGATGAAGCTGGAAGGGAACCGTCAGGGCGCCAGCCCGGATCAGTTGTTCAGCCAGCAGAACAACGAGTGGCGTGGCAGCTGGGTCTCCCCCTATACCGCCAATATTCAGTGGGATATCTACCAGAACGGGCAGCGGCAGGTGCTGGTCAAGATGCTCTACAACGAAAAGGAGATCGCCTTTAAAACGGGCTGCCTGCTCTACCAGAGCGGCAGCCACTACTACGACTTCGAGGAGCTCAAGCGCTGCTACGGCTATAACGGCTAACCCTTCGCGCGCCGGATCCGGATGTGGCAATCACAAGGGGCGACCAGCAGGTCGCACCAACCCACTCCCCTTCCCCGCTTGCCAAAACGGGATATGGCTATATCGCCGCCTTCCGGTTCCATTTGCTGATCAAGTTCAAAAAATGATGAGATTCTGATGGTTACATCATTATAAAACTCGCCAAGCAGGTTTCGTTTGGGCTACCATATCCACCCAGAATCTATTGAACTGCGATGGGTTGTTGCCAATACGGGGCAAGGGCGCATATTCGAAGCTGTAATCCACGGGCGGTAGCGTGAGATTTGGGTGGTGTTACGCCTCATACAGAAAGGCGAGTGTCACAGAGCTTCTATTGACAACAAAAACTCTAAATTAAATAGAAGATTTAATCTTGAAAAAATCAATCAAGAGAGACAGAAACTTCTATCAATATTATTTATGGACACTATGAAATATGAGTAAAATACAAGAATCCCAAGAATCCCAAGAATCAATATATATTATCGTATTGATCTTCATCATTGCATCTTTAATAGTTACCGCATATATCATTAATTTTTACAATGAGTCTATATCAGATATCCCCTCAAACTGGGGTGTTTTAGGTGACTATCTTGGCGGAATATTGAACCCTATAATATCATTTACTGCGTTAATATATCTGGTCAAGGCTTACTCCAGTCAAAAACAAGAGTTGAAAGAAACGAGAAAAGCTCTAGAGGAAACGGCTAAATACAACCAAAGCATATCAGAAACACAAAACAAACAACATTCCCTTATGGAGGATACATTTAAATTACAACAATCCTCCATGAGGATTGACATTCATTATAAAAGAATAAGCCATCTTCAAGATGAAATAAATAGAGCGTCAACATGTAAATATGAGACAAGTTCCCATATAAGTAATGGCGGATTCACATTTTATTCTGCAACAGGTGAGCAATATAGCGGCAACAGAGAAATCAATGAATATATCTCTGCTAAAGCATCAGAAATAAGCCAGCTTTTGGATGAAATTAATAGAATTCAAAATGGTTTAAATTGATAAGTCGTAATCTCGAAACCAAATTGGCATTTAACTATCAGCATTAATAAAACACTTTTAATTTTAGATTCTGATTGTAAATTTTCTTAATCTATTATTTGTTATGGGGGGGGTATGGAGCATATTGGACTAGAGGGTATTCTTAAAATAATTGGATTTGTCATTTCGCTAATAACTTTATTTTACAAATTCAAGGAGATGAATTTTAGTTCAAAATCAAATATACGAGAAGAATATGACATTGCGGAGAAACTGTTTGCTGATGATAAATGGCAGCATATGCATGACTATCAGCTTGAAATAGGCTACATAGCTATAGGTGGGAAACCACTGCAAGCAAGCGAAATTCGATTTATTCTAAAACTCCAAAACCCATTATCTAAGTTTAAACTATTTGAAAAAGCAGAAAAATATCTAACACAGGCTATCAATGAAAATGGAGTCCATACTCTACAATTCAAAAATGAATTTTCGAGCAAAAAATTAAAATCAATAGACAGATGGAATTGTTTTTGGTACTTCACTACAGCAATATCAAGTGGGATACCCTTGATCTTCTTAGGTGACATTATTAGAGAGTGGGGATTAAGTACTTTATGGGTAATAATACCATGGTCAACCTCATTTGCTTATATTGCATGCAGTTATCTTAAAGAACATTGGAACTTATCTACCGCAGAGTACATTGTGGAACGCTCTTGGCGTGAGAAGCAACCAACATAAACTGAGTCTCAATATTTTTAGAAAATTAGCACCATAAAATACCTCTCTGGTGCTAAATAATCTTAGCGCATTAGTATTTGGGCATGTGCACCAGCGGGTTGGAAGGCGACCATCCAGTCGCCTTTTTATTTCTATCGCTTTCCAATCAGGAAAACTCACCGCGCCGGTCGCTTGGCACCATTGCCTTTGGCCGCAGGCTTGCCGCCCTGAGCGGCGGGTTTGGCGCCCGGCTTGGCGGAGCCTGCGCGGGTCGGGGCCTTGCCCTTATGGGCGGGTTTGCCCTTGCCTTCGCCATGTCCAGAACCCGGCGCAGCAGGCTTGCCATTACCCGCCCCTTTCTGCAACTGGGAGCCCACCGGTTTGCCATTGCCCACCTTGCCGCCATGTTTGCTGGCCGCCGGAGCATTGCCTGCGCCAGCCTCGCTGCGGGCACCCTTGTTACCTGCACCATTACCGCGCTGATGAGCAATGTTGCTATGACGAGTCAGGGCCGGTTTCATGCCCTTGCCAGTGGCGGCGCGCTCGTTGCGCCCTTCCGCAGGCACCAGACAACCCGGGCCGTTGCCAATCAGGTGGCCCTTGCCCATGGCGAGCAGGGCTTCGCGGATCATCGGCCAGCCAGCGGGGTCGTGGTAGCGCAGCAGCGCCTTGTGCAGGCGACGACGGCGCTCGCCCTTGGCGACAAACACATCGCCCCCTTCGCGGCTCACCTTGTTTAACGGGTTTTTCTCCGTGTAATACATGGTGGTAGCGTTGGCGAGCGGCGACGGGTAGAAGTTCTGCACCTGATCAAGCTTGAAGCGGTTCTCTTTGACCCAGAGCGCCAGATTGATCATGTCTTCATCGGTGGTGCCCGGGTGGGCGGAGATGAAGTAGGGGATCAGGTACTGCTGCTTGCCCGCCTCTTTCGAGTATTTGTCGAACAGCTCCTTGAACTGGTAGTAGCTGCCCATGCCCGGCTTCATCATCTTGGAGAGCGGCCCCTCCTCGGTGTGTTCCGGCGCAATCTTGAGGTAGCCGCCGACATGGTACTTGGCCAGCTCCTTGATATAGCGGGGATCTTCCACCGCGATGTCGTAACGCACCCCGGAGGCGATGAGGATCTTCTTGATCCCCTTAAGGTCGCGCGCCTTGCGATAGAGGTTGATGGTCGGGCTGTGGTCGGTGTCCATGTGCGGGCAGATGGTGGGCCAGACACAGGAGGCGCGACGGCAGGTCTGCTCGGCCTTGGGGCTCTGGCAGCGCAGCTTGTACATGTTGGCGGTGGGGCCGCCGAGATCCGAGATGACGCCGGTAAAGCCCGGCACCTTGTCACGGATATCTTCGATTTCTTTCAGGATCGACTCTTCCGAGCGGCTCTGGATGATGCGCCCTTCGTGCTCGGTGATGGAGCAGAAGGAGCAGCCGCCAAAGCAGCCGCGCATTATGTTGACCGAGGTCTTGATCATCTCGAACGCCGGGATCTTCTCGTTGCCATAGGCCGGGTGCGGCACCCGCTGGTAGGGCAGGCCGAATACGCCGTCCATCTCCTCGGTTTCGAGCGGGAAAGCGGGCGGGTTGACCCAGACAATGCGATCGCCGTGGGCTTGCGACAGGGCGCGGGCACAGCCGGGGTTGGTCTCGTGGTGCAGAATGCGCGAGGCGTGGGCGTAGAGCACCTTGTCCTCTTTCACCCGCTCGAACGCCGGCAGCTTGACGTAGGTTTTTTCCCACGGCTTGGGCTTGGCTGGCTGCACCAGCACCGGTTTGGCCTCCTGCGCGGCAGGGGCCGCTTCGGTCGCATCATCCGAGCATGGGGCCCCTTCCATATAGGGGTTCATGATGGGATCGATGCGGCCAATCTGGTCGAGCTTGCTCGAATCCACCCCTTTCCAGCCCGGCAGCGGCTCCTTGCGGATCACGGCGGTGCCGCGAATATTCTGCATGGTGTCGATGCTCTCCCCCGCCGCGATGCGGTGGGCCACCTCGACGAGCGGCCGCTCGGCGTTGCCGTAAATCAGGATATCGGCCTTGGCATCGAGCAGGATGGAGCGGCGGATGGTCTCGGACCAGTAGTCGTAGTGAGCGATGCGGCGCAGGGATGCCTCGATGCCGCCGATCAGCACCGGCACCTCTTTGAACGCCTCTTTGCAACGCTGGGTATAGACCAGGGTGGCGCGGTCCGGCCGCTTGCCGCCCACATCCCCCGGGGTGTAGGCGTCGTCGTGGCGCAGCTTTTTATCGGAGGTGTAGCGGTTGATCATGGAGTCCATGTTGCCCGCGGTGACCCCGAAGAAGAGGTTCGGTTTGCCCAGACGCATAAAGTCATCCTTCGATGACCAGTCCGGCTGGGCGATGATGCCGACCCGAAAGCCCTGGGATTCGAGCATGCGGCCAATCACCGCCATGCCGAAGCTCGGGTGATCCACATAGGCATCTCCCGTCACCAGAATGACATCGCAGCTGTCCCAACCCAGCTTGTCCATCTCTTTGCGGGACATGGGCAGGAAGGGCGCCGTGCCGTAGCACTCGGCCCAATAGCGGGGATAGGAGAAAAGGTTGGGTACCGGCTGCATTTTGAACACCTGGAAAAATTCGGGTCGCGCATTATACCGATTGCACCGAAGCGGAGCGATGGCTTTTTGTCCCTATAGATGCCGCGGGATAGGGCTGCGACAGGCAATAACAAGGGCGCTCGCAGGCGCCCTTGTGGTGATGGAGGCTGGCAACGGCCTCTATTGGATTCTGATCAGGATTCAGATCAGGGAGTTGGAGGTTGCGACTCCCCTGCCCCTTTGGCGGCCAGCGCTTCATCCACCAGCTGATCCCGCTGTCCGGTCATCCCGGCATGGCGCGCCAGCAGATGGTAGATGGCGGGCACCACCAGCAGGGTAACCAGGGTTGCCAACGACAGCCCGAAGAAGACCACGGTGCCGACCGCCATCCGGCTCTCGTAACCCGCCCCCATGGAGAGCATCAGCGGCACCGCGCCGATAATGGCGGTGAGCGAGGTCATCAGGATCGGGCGCAGACGGCGCACCGAGCCTGCGATGATCGCGGCCTCAAACCCTTCGCCGCGCTGGCGCAACTGGTTGATAAACTCGACGATCAAAATGCCGTTCTTGGTCACCATGCCGATCAGCATGATCATGCCGATCTGGCTGTAGATGCTCATCTCCTGCCCCGTCAGCCAGAGGCCGAGCAGGCCACCGAAGATGCCGAGCGGCACCGTCATCATCACCACCGCCGGGGTCAGGGTGCTCTCGAACTGGGCCACCAGCACCAGATAGACCACCAGCAGGGCGAGGCCAAAGACCATCGCCATCTCCCCCTGATTATCGCGGTAATCCTTGGAGTCACCGGCGTAATCGACGGTCATGCCGGTCGGCAGGTTGGTGTTGGCCCAGCCATCGAGGAAGTCGAGCGCCTCGCCGAGGGTGTGATCGGGGTGCACATCCGCCGTCAGGGTGATCGCCTTCTGGCGCTGGTAGTGGTTGAGGCGGTTGGCGGTCGCCACCTGCTTGACGGTGGCCAGGGTCGAGAGGCTCACCATCTCGCCGTTGGCCGCTTTCAGATAGATGCGCGCCAGATCGGAGATACCGTTGAACTCGCTCTGGTTGCCGCGCAGGTAGACATCATACTCCTCGCCCCGATCCACATAGGTGGTCTTGCTCGTCCCGCCCAGCAGGGTCTGCAAGGTGCTGGCGACGGTGGAGACCGGAATGCCGAGCTGGCTGGCACTGTCGCGATTGATGGTTACCTGTAGCTCGGGGGTCTTCTCGGCGTAGTCGAGATCCGGGCTCAGCATCAGGCCGCTGCCCTGCGCCGCCTGTTGCAACGCCAATCCCTGCTGGTAGAGCTCGGCATAGTCGTTGCCCTGCAATACGAACTGCACCGGCGCCGTCGAACCGCCGCGAAAACCGGGCTGGAAGGTGCGGATCATCACATCGGGAATGCCCGACAGCTTGGCCCCGAGCGAACGGGAGAACTCGGTGGCAGTGGCATCACGCGCGGCCCAGTCGGTGAGCTGGATGATCACCATGCCGGTCTGATCGCCGCCACGGCCAAAGGCGGGGGTACTGAAGCTCAGCGCCTGCACCAACCCTTTGCCCAGCATCGGCATGACGGCGGACTCCACCTGCTGCATGTTGCGCTTCATTCGCTCGATGCTGGTCCCCTCTGCCCCCTTGACGAAGACGAAGACCACGCCGCGATCCTCGGTCGGGGTGAGACTGGTGGGCACCTGACTGAACAGGGCACCGATCCCGCCAAGACAGAGCAGTACGACCAGCGGCATCCAGCGCGAGCGGGGCAGCAGCCAACCCAGCAGCTGGCGATAACGCTCCTCCAGCCAGCCCAGACCGCGATCGAGCCTGGCGGTCAGGCAGTTTGGTTTATCCAGCGGGCGCATCAACCAGGAGCCCATGGCGGGGGTCAGGGTCAGTGCCACCAGCGAGGAGCAGAGCACCGCGAGCGAAAGCAGGATCGCAAACTCGGTAAAGAGCCGCCCCACCATGCCATCCATAAAGGCGATGGGAATAAAGACCATCACCAGCACCGCGGTGGTGGCGATGACCGCAAAACCCACTTCGCGGGTGCCGTGCCAGGCGGCCAGCAAGGGCGATTCCCCCCGTTGCAGGTGGTGGTGAATGTTCTCCACCACCACGATGGCATCATCCACCACCAGACCGATGGCGAGAATGAGCGCCAGCAGGGTGATGAGGTTGATGGAAAAACCGAAATACCAGGCGCCGATAAAGGCGGAGATAAGGGAGACCGGCACCGTGATGGCCGGGATCAGCGTGGTGCGCCCCTGCCCAAGGAACAGATAGAGCACCGCCACCACCAGCACGGCGCAGATAGCCAGCGTCAGGTAGACCTCGTCGATCGCCTGCTTGATAAAGATGGTGGAGTCGTAATCGACCTCAAGCTGCGCCCCCTCCGGCAGGAAGCGTTGCATCTCCACCAGCTTCTGCTCGATACCCTGTGCCACCGCCAGCGGGTTGGCGGTGGACTGGGCAACGATGCCGATCCCCAGACTCTCTTTACCGTTGCGCTGGTAGGCGCTGTCTTCGTTCTTGGCCCCTACCTCGACATCGGCGATATCGGCCAGATAGACGCTCTGGCCGTTGGCCGCGGTGCGGATCTGCAGCTGCTGGAAATCCTCGGCGCTGTGGTAGAGCCGGGCGATCTGCACCGCCATGGTCATGCTGTTGTTGCGGATCTCGCCGCCCGGCAGCTCGATGTTCTCGCGCTTGAGGGCATCTTGCACATCCGCCACCGTGATACCACGGGCGGCCATGTCGGCGGGGCGCAGCCGCACATACATTACCTGGGTCAGATCGCCGGAGAGCTCCACTTCGCTCACCCCGTCCACCAGACTCAGGGGATCGACCAGTACCCGGTTGGCATAGTCGGTCATGGCGGTGCGATCCATCTGGCTGCTGCTGAAGTTGAGCCAGATCGCCACGTCGCCGCTGCCGCTATCCTTGGTCACCAGCGGATCATCGGCATCCTCCGGCAGGTTGCGCTTGGCGCGGGTCAGGGCATCGCGCACGTCGGAGACCCCTTCCACCATGTTCCAGCCCAGCTTGAACTCGACGGTGATCATCGAGCGCCCCTTGCGGGTCATGGAGTTGATGTTCTTGATGCCGCTAATGCCGGAGAGCTGATCCTCGATGGGCTTGGTGACCTGACTCTCCATCACCGAGGGGGCTGCCCCCTCATAGGAGGTGGTGATGGAGACCGACGGGGTCTGCACATCGGGCATCTCCCGCACTGTCAGTTTGCTAAAGGCAACCAGACCAAACACGGTGAGCAGGGCGCTGAGCACCACCGCCACCAGCGGACGACGAACGGAAATATCGGAGAGCCACATCAGCCGTTTACCTCCGCCAGATCGTGGACTTTGACGCCATCACGGAGATTGACCAGCCCCTCGACCACAATGCGATCACCCACCTTGAGCCCTTCGGTAACCCAGACGGTCTCCCCTTCGGTCTCGCCAAGTACCACCGGCACCCGCTTGACCCGGCCATCGGCCTCAAGGCGATAGACGAAGCGCTGCTCACCGGCGTACTCCACCGACTGGGCGGGGATCAGGGTGAGCTGCTGGGCAGGCAACGCCAGCTCGACATTGAGCAACATGCCCGGCCGCAACTGGCCGTTGCCGTTGGGGATCAGCACCCGCGCCTTGATATTCTGGGTCTCGTCGGAGACGCGGCTATCGAGGGTGGTGAGGGTGCCGCTGAAGTGCTGATCCGGCCAGGCCGCGCTGGTGGCGTTGACCGCCATGCCCGGGCGCAGCAGGGAGAGGTAGCGCTCCGGCACCGCCAGATCGAGACGCAGGGTGTCGATCTCGTCCAGATGCAGCAGGGTATCGCCACTGTTAACCAGCGCCCCTTCACTGAGATCGATCAGGCTCACGGTACCGGCAAAGGGAGCGGTGAGGGTACGCAGGGAGAGCTCGTAGCGGGCCGCATCAAGGCGAGCCTGCGCTTGTGCCACCACGGCCTCTTGGCCCTCCAGCACCGACTGGGTGACGGCACCGCGAGCAACCAGCTTGCGCATCTCCCCCAGCTTGCGGTTTTCATCGCGCAGGCTGGCGCTCTGCTCCGCCAGCTCCGCCTGCTGCTTGCCTGTATCCAGCGCGATCAGGGTATCGCCTTTGTTGACCTGCTGACCCGACTGCACCGCAATCTTGACCAGACGCCCGGTCACCTCGGGGCTGATCACCACCGAGTTGTTGGCCACCAGCTTGCCCACCAGCTTGAGGGTCGGCTCGGCCAGACTCTGCTTGACGGTTTGGGTGCGGATATTGACCTCTCTGACCGGGGCCTTGGTAGCGGGTTCGCTGTGACGCAGCGCCCAGATGCCGGCAACAACGATTAGAAGAAGGCCCAAGCCGAGCCAGATTCGCATTTTCATCGAACAGTCCATGAAGAGTGAAAGGGTAAATCGAGATGGGGGCCATTTTAGCCCCAGACTATGCCGTGACTATGTATAAATGTGACAAAACGTAACAAGAACGGGGCGAGATCACCTGGCTGGGTGCAGTTCAGTTTGTTTTCAGACCATTTCGCATACACTGACGACACATTTGTTCGCCACATCCGATACCTGCCTATGCCCAATATGTCTGACCAACGCTTTTTCACTCGCCTGACCTGGCTGCTGTTTGCCCTGGTCACCCTGCTGATTGGTCTGACCCTGCGGCAAAATCTGAAACAGATTGAGAACCTCTACCAGAGCGATACCCTCAACAGCGCCATTCACCTGCGGGATCAGTTCAAGAAGATCGAGGTGTTTCTCGAGGCGATGCGCGGTCAGGCCGAAGAGCGGCTGCGCAGCGACCCCCAATCCACCCTGACCCGTCAGCTCTACCGCCAGATTCAGCAGCAACCGGATAAAGGGCTGGTCCTCGACACCCTTCCCGCCAACCTGCCCGCCGGGCTGGCTGGCAACCTCACCGGGGCCGGACCACTGCCACCACCCGGCAGTGAACGGGAGGCTCGCATTCATCTGGCCCTGAGCCTCTCCCCCTTGCTGGGCACCGCCAGTCAGCACCTCGGCAAGGAGATCGCCTGGGTCTACTTCACCGGAGTAGATGACTTTATCTATCTCTATCCCTGGCTCCCCTCCAGCCAGTTCCAGTTTTCCAGCTCCGTCTATGACAAGCACTACTGGCAGGACGCGGTGATGTCACCCAACCCGACCAAGACCACTATCCTCTCCCGCCCCTATGAGGATTTCGCCGGTCTTGGCACCATGGTGACCATGTCACAGCCCCTCTACAAAGATGGGGCGCTGGTGGGAATGATCAGCATGGATGTGCTGCTCGCCCGCCTGCAGCAACAACTTGAGCAGCTGACACCGGCGCTGGGGGAGTATCTGCTGCTCAATCAATACCATCAGGTGCTGGCCAGCAGTGTGCGGGAGCCGGTTATTCCCGGGGATCTGGCGCCCAGCAGGCAATACCGCTGGCGACAGGGCGCCTTGCAACTGACGCTGGCAATCCCCGACACCCCTTTACTGCTGGTTCACAAGGTCACCCTGCTGCCGCTGGCATGGACCATGCTCGGCCAGTCCGCCCCGACCCTGCTCGCCATCCTCTTTATGTTGCTGGCCGCGCTCTCCAATCTGAGATCCCATCGCCTCAACCAGCGGCTCAACTACCTCTCCTGCCATGATGCCCTCACTGGCGCCTTCAATCGCCACTATCTGGTGCAGCAGGAACAGGCGGGGGAACTGGCACGGCTGCGCGCGGGGATCCTGATGTTCGATGCGGATCACTTCAAACGGGTCAACGACCACTTCGGCCATGCCGTTGGCGACATCGTGCTGATCCGGCTGGTGCAGATCTGCCAGCAGCACCTCGGCCCATCGGACAGATTAATCCGCTGGGGCGGCGAGGAGTTTCTGCTGCTGATTGGCCAGGGTGACGCATCTCGCCTCAGCGACATCGCAGAGCGGCTCAGAAGCGCCGTCGCCAACCACGACTGGGCGGCCATCGAATCCGGCCTGATCGTCACCATCAGCCTCGGCTATCACCCCCACCAAGCGCATCTTCCGCTGCACGAAGCGGTGCGCCGGGCCGATGTGGCGCTCTATCAGGCCAAGGCCAACGGCCGCAACCGCTGCGAAAGATGGCAGGGTGACGCTTCCTGACTCTCGGAGTAAGCTGGTCGCTCCAACCCCTTTTTGGAGGAACGTCGTGCCACGTAAACCCCGTGTAGGGCTCGCTCTCGGGAGCGGCGCCGCCAGAGGATGGGCCCACATTGGCGTCATCCGCGCCCTTGAGCGTCTCGGCATCAAACCGGATTTGATCGCAGGCTGCTCCATCGGCAGCTTTGTTGGTGCCGCCTATGCGGCCGGTGAGCTGGATCGGCTGGAGTCATGGGTGCGCGGCTTTACCCGCTTGCAGGTGGTCAGCCTGCTCGACCCGGCCCTCTCCGGCGGCCTGTTTCGTGGCGAGAAGGTATTTGGCCTCGCCGCCAGCCATCTGGGTAACCCTGAGCTCGAAAGCCTGCCCATCCCCTTCGCCTGCGTCGCCACCGAACTCGATACCGGCCGCGAGATCTGGCTGCAACAGGGGCCACTGCGCCAGTCGGTGCGCGCCTCCTGCGGCATGCCGGGGATCCTCACCCCGACCCGGGTCAACGACCGCTGGCTGGTGGATGGTGCCGTGGTCAATCCGGTGCCCATCTCGCTGGCCCGCGCCATGGGCGCTGAAGTGGTCATCGCCGTCAACCTCAACACCGACATGCACCAGCCCTGGACCGACGAGCCCGATCAACCGGGCAGCAGTGGCCTGCTCAGCCAGTGGCTTAATCGCGGCGAAGCGACTCCTGCCACGCCCGGCATGTGGAGCGTGATGAGCGGCTCCATCAACATCATGCAGGAACGGATTACCCGTGCCCGGATGGCGGGGGATCCGCCGGAGATCCAGCTCTGTCCGCGTCTTGGCAGCTTCTCCATCATGGATTTTCATCGCGCCAGCGATGCCATCAACGAGGGGGAGGCCTGCGTCGAGCGCAACCTTGATCAGCTCAAGGATGAACTGGCTCGGCTTGGCTTGTTGTAACGCCACCATCTGCGCCAACTCCAACAAAAAGAGCGCCTTGCGGCGCTCTTTTGCTATGCGGGAACGGCTGGCTTAGAACAGCCCCAACCCTTTGAGCATCACGATCAGGATCAGCAACGGCGATACGTAGCGGATGATGAAGAACAGCGGCTTGAGGATCGGCAGAACCAGCTCACCGCCATTGGTCAGAGCATCGCGCATCTTCTCTTCACCCCATACCCAACCCACAAACAGACAGAGGAAGATACCGCCAAGGGGCATCAGAATGTTGGAGGAGAGGTAGTCGAACAGATCGAAGAAGGTCTTGCCCGCAATCTGCACATCCGCCATGGCGCTGTTGGAGAGCGCGCAGGTGGAACCCACCGCACCCAGCACCAGCAGGTTGATCAGGGTCGCTTTGGGGCGGCTCATCTTGAAGCGCTCGGAGAGCACCGAGACCGGCACTTCCAGAATGGAGAGCATGGCACCGGTGGCCGCGATGGCCGACAGCACGAAGAAGAGCACCATGAACACATGGCCAAACGGGATGCTGGCAAACACCGCCGGAATGGTGATGAACAGCAGGGAAGGACCGGCGGTCGGCTCGAACCCGAAGGCGAACACCGCCGGGAAGATGGCGATACCAGCCAGCATGGAGACGAACAGATCGGCACACATCACCCGGAACGCGGTGAGCGGGATGTTCTGATCATCACGGAAGTAGCTACCGTAGGTCATCATGCAACCCATGCCGATGGAGAGCTTGAAGAAGGCCAGCCCCATGGCGGTGAGCACCACGGCACCGGTGATCTTGGAAAAGTCCGGCGAGAAGAGGAAGGAGAGACCCTGGCTGGCGCCCGGCAAGGTCAGACTGCGGACACCAATGATCAACAACAGGATAAAGAGCACCGGCATCAGCTTCTTGGTGACCGCTTCGATCCCCTTGGAGACCCCCATCAGCAGGATGCCGCCCATCAACGCCAGCACCAGCCACTGCCACAGCAGGCTCTGCAGCGGGTTGCTGATCAGCGCACCGAACGCCGCGCCGGTAACCTTGGGATCGGTCGAGAGGATGGAGCCGTCGATCGCCTTGAAGATATAGGCAAAGACCCAGGCTGCCACTTCCGAATAGAAGGACATGATCAGGAATGCAGCCAGCACCCCCATCACCGCAATCAGCCACCAGGGTTGCCCTTTCGGAGCGAGATTGCTCAGGGTTGTGACCGCATCGGATTTGCTTTTGCGACCCAGCATGATTTCGGAAATCATCACCGGCAGGCCGACCAACAGGGTTGCGATCACATAGACCAGCAGAAAACCGGCACCGCCGTTTTCACCGGTCAGATAGGGGAATTTCCAGATATTGCCGAGTCCTACGGCAGAGCCGAGGGTGGCGGCGAGGACGCCGAACTTGCTGGTGAAGCCATCTCTGGCCTTGGGGGTGGTTTGACTCATGCTTGTCTCACTCTCTGTCGCATCATGCGAGGATAACCGGATTTTCAGGATGGGAATTTTCTGAGGTTTATGGTGGCTTGCCAAGATTTTTTGAGCAAAAGCCCTATATAGAGCACAAATAACGAAAAAGCGGTGCCAAACGCGCTGTTTTACAAACAAAAAAATGCCGCCAAAAGGCGGCATTTCCAGTCACATTGATGCTCACGCCTTGGTGAGATCATCCGGCCCAATCTGACCGATTTCGGCGACTTTTTTGTCCGCCAGCAGCCAGAGGGTGAACTTGTGCAGATCCGGGTGGTGAGCCAGGGCAACCAGGAAGGCACCACCGACTTCACGATAACCCAGCTCGTAGTTCTTCAGGGTTGTGGGAGGGACACCCAGCAAATCTGCAAACTTCGGACGGCTCAAACCGACCGCTTCACGGATCTGACGGATCTTCTTGCCAACAGTGACGATATTTGAATTCATAATGTTCCATACTCCGTTCGGCGGATTTACTCCGCCTGTATTTTTCGCGACGACTCGTAGTCAAGTGTATCAGTTTTGTACGGACTCGTTATGGTCGAGCCTCTTTCTTTATGAGCGCCTTTCGGCGACAACCCTTGCCTTCACGGGGGATGGTAATCGCTCCGCCGCTTCAGGTAAACAGTCTCGAAAAGAAACCTTATTGTTGCCACCCGAATAATTCGTATAATCCGCAGTCTACCTATAAAGA
The DNA here is from genome assembly GCF_041929505.1 of Aeromonas sp. MdU4. Classification (NCBI taxonomy): domain Bacteria; kingdom Pseudomonadati; phylum Pseudomonadota; class Gammaproteobacteria; order Aeromonadales; family Aeromonadaceae; genus Aeromonas; species Aeromonas sp. MdU4. Next base: position 17,771 of record NZ_JBHFMW010000028.1, read on the forward strand.
GGAATAAGTATGGCGTTTCCCGGCATTATCTCTCGCCTGCACCCTGTTTCAACCGTGACCCAACTACAGCTGCAACTCCGTCAAGGGGAACAGTATCGCGCCGAAGCATGCTGGCTCCCCGCCGCATTGCACGGCCATGCGCGCGAGGTACTGGCCACACTGTCAGACAAATGCAGTCTGTTTCTTGAGCAGGATGATCAGGATCTTCCTCTGCGCAGCCACGATGGCAAATTGCATAATGATGGCAAGGTCATCACCCTCAATAACCAGACCATGACACTGGCCACCACGCCGGGTGATGGGGGGCTGGTACCCGAAACGGGTATGGTTGAAATGGCCAACTGGCTGGAAGCGGGACACCGCCACTTTCTCTGCGCAGCGGCAGTGCAGCCGGTAGCGCGGGCCATCCTCAATATCTGGCCACTTGACCCCTATCTGGCTCGCCATTTCCTGACGACGTTTACTCCCTTGCTGCAAAATGCGACGGAAGAGAACTACCTCGCTGTCTTTGCCGCCAGAGCAAATCCGGCCAACCCGCATTCCGACTGGGTTCAGTCCTATATGACACTTGAAAAGAAACTGCACAGGGCTTATCTGGATCACTAATTAATCTGGATAAAACAGCCATTTAACGACACGACACAATTTGCCATAGGGCTCATTTGTGAGCTTGATCATGTTTTAAAATCGGCATAGAGTGCGCCTCGTCATCGGACCGACATCAGTTGCCTGGCAGTGGTTTATCACGCATTGCGTGCCATGCCAGCGTACTCGACACACCAGGAGAGTGTGCAACCCGGTTTTGCCGGGTCATCTGCCAGACTCGACGCCAGCCGTACGGCGGAGCCTGCAGCTTACATAAATTAAAAAGTGCGAAGCACGTGAACAACGTGCGATCTCAACGAGGATTTTTTTATGATGAAAATGGCTCCTTCCATGATCGCCATCGCTATGGCTGCTCTGGGTGCTACCGCTGCTCACGCTGCTGACGACATCTACTTCGGTGCCGGTGTCGGTGCTGCTCACTTCAACGGTCTGAACAAGATCAACGGTGGTGGTTATTCTGGCACTGAAGACGCTGCTGCTGCCAACGCCTTCGCCGGTTACAACTTCAACGAAAACTTCGGTACCGAGTTTGGCTATCAGTACGCCGGCCGTGGCAGCACCGATGGTGATCGTTACGAGAACCAGGGTGTAACCCTATCCGGTATTGGCCGTCTGCCGGTTGGCAACGGCTTCTCCCTGTTTGCCGAAGCGGGTGCCTACTGGGCACACACCGATGGCTTGGGTATAAGCGACACTAAAGTTTCCCCGCTGGCAGGCGCCGGTGTGACTTACAAAGTAAACGACGCGCTGGATCTGCAAGCTCGCTATCGCTACATGTGGGACGTGGCTGACCTGAACATCTCCGGTTATGACGAAGATGGCAACGCTGCCACTGCTCGCTACAAGTCCAACCAGAGCATTGCCACTCTGGAAGCGGTATACCACCCGTTCCGTACCTCCTACGTAGCACCGGTCGCTGCTCCGGTTGTTGCAGAAGCCCCTGCTCCGGTCGCTCCGCAGATCGTTGAGAAGAACTTCGCACTGAACTCCGACGTGCTGTTTGCCTTTGGCAAAGAGACCCTGAAGCCGGAAGGTGTTGCTGCCCTGAACGCTCTGTACCAGCAGATCGTTGAGTTCCAGCCGAAAGATGGCAACGCTGTTGTTGTTGGTTACACCGACCGTATCGGTTCCGATGCATACAACCAGAAGCTGTCTGAAGCCCGTGCCCGCACCGTTGCCAACTTCCTGGTAAGCAAAGGTATGGCTGCCAGCAAGGTTGCCATCGAAGGTCGTGGCGAAGCCAACCCGGTGACCGGCACCAAGTGCAACGGCGTGAAAGCTAAAGCTCAGCTGATCTCCTGCCTGGCTCCGGACCGTCGCGTAGAAGTTCGCGTATCTGGCGTACAAGAAGTTCAGAAGTAATCTGATCTGATTCAGATAATGCGAAAAGGGGATGCTATTGCATCCCCTTTTGTTTCTCTCTATCCGCCCTTTCTGCTCACCGCCACTTCCCTCCCCCAGCTTGCCTGCCATCCCCCAAAGGAATACAGTAGTTGCGCCTGTAAGGTATTGGATAAGCACCAGAAAGCGCTTCTTGTCCGGCCTGTTGTCCATGACGCCAACGCATCATGAGTGTCCAAAAGCGTTCCGCTATCCGCTTTGTTGGCGACTATTCGCAACAATAAAAGTGCACTGCATGCCCGATCCGGGCTTACGCAACGAGGATATAACGATGAAAATCAAAATGGCACCTACCCTGATCGCTCTGGCGCTGGCCGCAGCAGGGACGACGGCACAGGCTGCCGATGACTGGTATACCGGTATCGGCGCAGGTTGGGCATATGCCCACAATCTGGATGATGTGCAGGGTCAGGATACTGATAAAGACGCTACCGCACTGAGTCTGTTCGGTGGCTACAACTTCAACGACTACTACGCGGCTGAGCTGGGCTATCTCTATGCCGGTAAAGCGGGCGTTAACGGCACCGACTTCAAAACCCAGGGGGGCACCCTCTCCGGTATTGCACGTCTGCCACTCAATGACATCTTCTCCGTATTCGCTGAAGGTGGCGCCTACTTCAATCACGTCAATGGCAATGGCAACAGCGACAACGGCACTGCGCCACTGGCCGGTCTGGGACTGACCGCCAAGCTCTCTGACCTTATCGATGTGCAAGCCCGCTATCGCTACCTGTGGAATCTGGGCAGCGAGCAGAAAACCTGGGAGAGCGACATGAGTGTCGCCACGCTGGAACTGGTGATGCACCCCAACCGCACCTCTTATGTTGCCCCGGTTGCCGCCCCCGCCCCTGAGCCGGTTCCCGAGCCAGTGGTGGTCGACAAGAACTTCGCCCTGAGCTCTGACGTGCTGTTTGCCTTTGGCAAATCCACTCTCAAGCCAGAAGGTGTCGCAGCGCTCAACACCCTCTATCAGCAGATCGTCGACGTTCAGCCGAAAGATGGCAGCGCCGTGGTGGTCGGTTACACCGACCGCATCGGCTCCGACGCTTACAACCAGAAGCTCTCCGAAGCCCGTGCCCGTACCGTCGCCGACTTCCTGGTGAGTAAAGGTCTGCCCGCTGGCAAAGTGGCCATCGAAGGGCGTGGCGAAGCCAACCCTGTCACCGGCACCCAGTGCAACGGCATCAAGGGCAAAGCTCAGCTGATCTCCTGCCTGGCTCCGGATCGCCGCGTTGAAGTGCGCGTCACCGGCGTCCAGCAAGTGACTCAGTAATCACGTCTGACAACATCAAGGGGATGTAGCTGCATCCCCTCTGGATACAAAAAGGGATGCCATGGCATCCCTTTGTTTTTACGGCTATTTAGCGCTGATCTGTATCAGAAGGAGGTACGGCGGTAGCGGCGATACTCCGGGTGCCAGAAGTTGGCTTCGATCGCCTGCTCAATCACCTCGTCCGGGGTCTGCACCGCCTTGCCCTGCAGCATGGCGGTCTTGGCCACCATCTTGGCGATGTAGCGGGAGACCTGATGGATATCCGCCAGATCCGGCAGCAGAGAGCCCTCCTCCCCTTTCACCAGCGGCGAGCACTCCGCCAACGCGCGGCTGGCCGACATCAGCATGGCATCGGTCACCCGAGTGGCACCGGAGGCGATAACACCAAGGCCGATCCCCGGGAAGATGAAGGAGTTGTTGCACTGGGCGATGACGTAACGCTTGCCCTTGTACTCCACCGGTGCAAACGGACTGCCGGTTGCCACCAGCGCCTGACCGTCGGTCCAGCGAATAAGATCTGCCGGTGTCGCCTCGACCCGGGAAGTGGGGTTGGAGAGCGGGAAGATGATGGGACGGGCACAGTGCTTGTGCATGGTCTTGACCACCTCCTCGGTAAACAGCCCCGGCTGGCCGGAGACTCCGATCAGGATATCCGGTCGACCGTGCTCCATCACCTCCAGCAGGGAGATATTGTCCCCCACCGGCCAGTCGGCGATGCGCTCCACCGGTTGGGAGAGACGGCGCTGGAAGTCGAGCTGGTTGGGGATCTTGTCGGTGATAAGACCGAAACGATCCACCATAAAGACCCGACCACGAGCCTGCGCATCGGTCAGCCCCTCGGCCTTCATCTGCGCCACGATCTGCTCGGCAATGCCGCAACCGGCGCTGCCCGCACCGAGGAAAGCGACCCGCTTCTCGGAGAGCTTGGCGCCGGAGGCTTTGCAGGCGGCAATCAGGCTGCCCAGGGTCACGGCGGCGGTACCCTGAATATCGTCGTTGAAGCAGCAGAGCTCGTTCTTGTAACGATTGAGCAGCGGCATGGCATTGTTCTGGGCGAAATCCTCGAACTGCAGCAGGATGTCGGGCCAGCGGCGCTTGACCGCCTGAATGAAGGCATCGACAAACTCCGCATACTCTTCGCCGGAGATACGCGGATTGCGCCAGCCCATATAGAAGGGGTCGTTCAGCAGTTGCTGGTTGTTGGTGCCCACATCCAGCACTACCGGCAGGCAGTAAGCGGGCGAGATACCGCCACAGGCGGTGTAGAGGGAGAGCTTGCCGATGGGAATACCCATGCCGCCGATTCCCTGGTCACCCAGACCCAGGATCCGCTCTCCGTCGGTGACCACGATCACCTTGACGTTCTGCTTGGTGGCGTTTTGCAGCATGTCATCGATCCTCTCCTTGTCCGGATAGGAAATGAACAGGCCACGGGCGCGGCGATAGATGTTGGAGAACTCCTCGCACGCCTTGCCGACGGTCGGGGTGTAAATAATGGGCAACATCTCAGTCAGGTGGTTGTGCAGCAGACGATAAAACAGCGTCTCGTTGGTATCCTGGATGTTGCGCAGATAGATGTGCTTGTCCATGTCGTTGCCGAACGCCATGAACTGGCGATAGGCGCGCTCGGCCTGCTCTTCAATGGTCTCGATATTCTGGGGCAACAGCCCTTCGAGGTTGAAGTTGCTGCGCTCTTCACTGGTGAAGGCGCTACCTTTGTTGAGCAGCGGCGTCTCCAGCAGGGCGGGGCCAGCGTAGGGAATGTAGAGGGGACGTTTCTGGTTATTATCTTCAAACATGGATCTTGGTACCTAAACGGTTAGCTAGACGCAGGAACCCGCCGATCCTATGGGCTTGTGTCATTAATTTCAAAGAGTTTGCATATCCGTTGCAAAAGGTTTGCGACCCAGGCGACGAAATGATCCCGGGGTCTGACCCGTCAGACGACGAAAGCGGTTGGCAAAGTTGGCCCCATCGCTGTAACCCACCCGAGCCGCCAGCTCGCTGAGCGGCCAGTTGGTGTAGAGCAGCAGCTGGCGTGCCTTGTTCATTCTGAGCTCGGTCACCCGCGCCATCGGCCCCATGCCAAACATCTGCTGGCAGAGGCGATGCAAATGTGGAACCGAACAGGCCATCTGTTCGGCCAGCAGAGCCACGCTCCAGGGCTCGTCGAGCCGCGCCTCCACCCGGCGAAACAGTGCCTGTAACCTGAGCTCCGGGGTGCCACGCACCTCCCCTTGCAGCGTTCGCTCCAGTAGCGCCAACAACAGGCTGAGCAGTTGGGGTTGCAACGAAGAGCGAGTGCCCTCCCCCAGCATCAAACTAAGCAGATGGTAGAGCTGATCGCCGCCATCCCCTTGCCAGATACGGTGACCGAGGCGATGCAGGTGCTGCCAGCGCGGCACGTCATCAAGCAGGATCCAGCTGATCTGCCAGCTCTCGCCAATCAGCTTGAGGCCACCGGGCACGGCGGCAGGCAGAAAAATGAGCGAGCCAGCGGGAATGGGCTGCTCCCCCGCATCGGTGAGCAGCGCACCGCCCCCGTCGTGGCTCACCATCAGAATGTGAAACTCGGGAGAGTTGCGCCGGATCAGGTAGTGATCACGGATCATCGAGAGGCCGGTCAGGAAGATGCCCGCCTCGCCGAGCAGGGGCAGACCTTCACGTCCCAGCATCCGTTCTTCACAGGCTGGCGCTATCTCCAGACACTCTCTGATAAATGGCATAACACCTCAACAGGATAGTTTTGCACAAGAAAATCGAGAGCTGCACACAGTGGCCACTACCCGACAAGCACCTATCATACCCCTGACGAACCTTGCTTTTCTCATGCCCGGTTAACAACTATGAATTATTGGCAAGCGATTTTAAAACAAACCACCGATCGCGAGTTCATGACCCGATTGTGGCGGCTGGCTCTGCCGGTTTCGCTGCAATCCATGATGTTCTCCCTGCTCGGCCTCATCGATATCATGATGGTGAGCCAGCTTGGCACCACAGCTGTGGCAGCGGTCGGCTTGGGTAACCGGGTATTTTTTTTCAATTTGCTGGTAATAGCAGGCCTCGCAGGCGGGGTCTCGGTATTGGCAGCGCAATACTTCGGGCGTGGCGAAATGGCTGGCGTACGCCGCTCACTGGCGCTGGCGCTGGTAGGCGCCCTGCTGGTCACCCTGCCCTTTGCCTTCATCTATGTGTTATCACCGGGCAGCGTGCTGGGTTTTGCCAGCCAGGAGCCGGCACTGCGAGCACTGGCGGATCAGTTCTTGATGATCACCGGCGCCACCATCCTCTGCACTGCTATTGTGGTACCGCTGGAGTCAGCCCTGCGCTCAGTCGGCAATGCGGCCGCCCCCACCCGGATCGGCATCATCGCCATCATTGCCAACGTCATCCTCAACTACACCCTCATCTTCGGCCATTTTGGCTTCGAGGCGATGGGGGTGGCTGGCTCGGCCTGGGGCACCACCATTTCGCGCTTGCTGCAAACCACCCTGCTGCTGCTCTACGTGAGACGCTACGAGGCGCGCCTGATCCCGCGAAAAAATGACTGGCTGGCCGCCTTCAAGCGCAAGGAGGTGGTGCGCTTTACCCTGATCGCCCTGCCGCTGCTGTTCCATGACGGGCTCTGGGCGTTCGGCATGCTGATCTACGGCTTTCTCTACGCCCATCTGGGCACGGATTCGCTGGCCATCATGACCACCCTCGGGACGCTGGAGAGCATCCTCATCTCGCTCTTCTTCGGGCTGGCGGTGGCCTGCTCCACCCTGCTTGGCCATCGACTCGGCGCCGAGGAGTACGATATCGCCTGGCAGCACTCCCAGCTCTTTCTGCTGCTCGCTCCCATTGGCGCCCTGTTGGTGGGGCTCACCGTCTGGCTGTTGCAAACCAATCTGTTGCAGTGGGTCGGCAACCTGCCTGCCGAGTTGATGGCAGAGGCGGGACAGGTACTCGGCATCATGTGTCTGGGGATGCTGCTCAAGGTGTTCAACATGGTGGGGATCATCGGGGTACTCCGCTCTGGCGGCGATGTGAACTACACCATCTTCATCGACATCGTCGGTATGTGGTGCATCGGCATCCCGCTCGCCTGGGTGGCAGTCAGCCTGCTCGGCTGGCCCCTCTCCTGGGTGGTTGCCGTAGTGCTGCTGGAAGAGCTCTCCAAGGTACTGCTGGTGCAGCGTCGCATTCGCCAGCGCCGCTGGTTGAAGAATCTGGTGATGGGATAAACCACCACAAATCGGGGTCATATCAATGACAGAAAAACCCCGTTTGCAGTATGCTAGCCGCCTCTTCAATCAGAGGCAGGGCGCCGCCACATGCAATGGCTCAATGCCCCTGCCCAGTAGTCGTTTAAGGAGACGAGCATGCAACCACAGAAAGAGCTGATCACCGAGACTGCCCTGCTTGAGATGGCCAACAAGATCATCAAGAGCCACGAAGATTTCATCCACGGTATGCGCGCCGATTCGGTGGAGCAGCGGGGGGATATTCTGGTGTTCAAGGGGGAGTTCTTCCTGGCTGAAGATGGCACCCCGACCGGCAAGACCATGGCGGTGTTCAATATGTTCAAGCTGCTGGCCCAGCAGCTCTCCGGCAAATACAAGCTGAGCTAATCTCGCCAGCACACAGCCCGCACGATGCCGCCCTCAGGCGGCATCTGTTTTTTCGTTCTGCCGGTGCTCGACCACCACGCAGTTGCGCCCCGCCATCTTGGCCTGATAGAGACACTCGTCAGCACGGTTGATGAGGAGATCAATGCTGTCGTCGGCACGCGCCATAGCAATCCCGATACTCACCGTCACCTCAAGCAGTTCATCGGATGTGGGGCTCTTGACCAGCCGCGCCTCGACCGCAATCCGCAGCCGCTCGGCCATTTTGCACGCCAGCACCGGGTCACTGCAGTTGTGCATCAGGATGGCAAACTCTTCGCCCCCATAACGCCCCAGCACCATGTCAGGCTCCAGCTGCTCACCCAGTGTCGTAGCCACCTCCTTGAGCACGGCATCCCCCGCCAGATGACCGTAGATATCATTGATCCGTTTGAAACGATCGAGATCCAGCAGCATTACCGCAAACGGCCTCTTTTTGGCCTGCAGCTTCTCTCTGGCCTGTTCCAATTGCTTCATCAGCAACCGACGATTCATCATGCCGGTCAGCTCATCGGTGGTCGATTCCCGATAGAGCCGCAGCAGCATGTTGAGCTGGCCACACTGCACCCAGCAACTGGCCATAGTGAACATCCCGAGCACCCAAACCTGATTCAGGGTGGCCTGACTCCAGAGGCTCTGCCCCACCAGCAACCAGTGACCCAGCAGCATGGTCGTCAACACCACGCCAGCCAGTTGCAAACCGAGAGAGAGTGGGATGGGAAAGATGGCAAACAGGGAGATCAGCAGATAGGGAAAAGCAACGTAGCCCGCTTGCAACTCCTGCTCGGCGCCAAAACTGTGCAGACAGAAGAGGGAGAAGAGCATCATCACAGCCATCAAATAGCCCAGCGCCAGCTTCATCCGCTCCCGTTTGAAGTGAATAAGGTACGAGAGCGGAATGATCGGCGAAAGCGCCAGGGTACAGAAGATCCTGACCTGAAACAGTTGCTCGAAATGAATGGAAGGCAAAGTGGCCCAATCCACTACGGCCCAGGCGGGCAGGCCCAGCATCAGCAGACAGGTCAGCAGACGTAAACGCACCGTCATAAAACCCATACGGGTACGAGTAAAGTCTTCGGAGTGAACCTTGGCACTCCAGAACTCCGCCAATTTCAGCACCGGGATCTCCCCACAACCACAAAGGTTTCATTCTACACCGAGTTGGGGGGGAATTAGGGGAAAATAAACCGTGATGAATATCACACAAACCGACAGATGATAATCGCGCCGCGCAAACGTTTCAACCCATCAAAAAATAAACCTTTTTTCTCCTGATTAACGCTGGTCAGCGCCATTTCAATCACTAAAATAGCGGCCAATTTTCTCCCCCCTCCCCCACACATTCGAGGTACTTATGGAACAGGCTGCTGCCGTACGCGCAACCCGAGAGGCCCATCCCCCCAGGCGAGCTCATAGCGAACTGGTCTATGGCATAGACGATGTCCCGCCCCTGCCCCAGACCCTGTTCGCCGCCCTGCAGCATATGCTCGCCATGTTTGTCGCCATCATTACCCCCCCTCTCATCATTGCCAACGCCCTCGGCCTCCCTGCCGCCGACACTCGTTATATCGTCTCCATGTCGCTGGTCATGTCCGGCATCGCCTCCTTCATTCAAACCCGCCGCTTCGGCCCCATCGGTTCCGGCCTGCTCTCAGTGCAGGGCACCAGCTTCAACTTCCTCGGCCCCATCATCGCCTCCGGCCTCGCCCTCAAGCAGGCAGCCATGCCCACCGAGGACCTGCTGGGCACCCTGTTCGGCACCATGCTGGCTGCCGCCCTCACTATCGTGGTGATGAGCCGCTTCCTCCATCTGGTCAAACGGATCATCACCCCGCTGGTGACCGGCATCGTCGTGCTGCTGATCGGCCTGACCCTGATCAAGGTGGGCCTCATCAGCATGGGTGGTGGCTACGGCGCGCTGGCGGACGGCAGCTTCGCCAGCCACACCAACCTGTTCCTCTCCCTGCTGGTGCTCGGCCTCATCGTGCTGCTGCAGCGCAGCCGCAGTCCCTGGCTGCGCCTCTCCGCCATCATGATCGCCATGCTGGCGGGCTATGCCGTGGCGCTGCTACTGGGCAAGGTCAACGCCCCTACCTTCGACGGTCCGCTGCTGATGGTGCCCATTCCGCTCCACTACGGGCTCGGCTTTGACTGGCAGCTGTTCGTGCCGCTCGCCATCATCTTCGTGGTGACGGCGCTCGAGGCCATCGGCGATATGACCGCCACCTCCGACATCTCCGGCGAGCCGCTGGAAGGGCCTGTCTATATGGAGCGGATCAAGGGTGGCGTGCTGGCCGATGGCGCCAACTCCATGCTGGCGGCGGTGTTCTCCACCTTCCCCATGTCCACCTTTGCCCAGAACAACGGCGTTATTCAGCTGACCGGCGTCGCCAGCCGTCATGTCGGCCTCTTTATCGCCGCCATGCTGGCCCTGCTCGGCCTGTTCCCGGCGGTCGCCAGTCTGGTACAGCAGATCCCCGAGCCGGTGCTGGGCGGCGCCACTATCGTGATGTTCGGTACTATCGCCGCGGCCGGGGTGCGCATCATCTCCCGCGAGGAGCTGGATCGCCGCGCCCTGATGATCCTGGCGGTGTCGCTAGCCATGGGCCTCGGGGTGGCGCAGGTGCCGGAAGTGCTGCAGCACCTGCCGGAGCTGGCCAGAAGCGTGCTCTCCTACGGTGTCGCCACCGGCGGCCTCACCGCCATCCTGATGAACCTGCTGCTGCCCAAGCGCAGCAAACAGCCTCTCTGATCGCTCGACGAACAGAGCGCAATAAAAAAGCCACGACCCGGGTCGTGGCTTTTTCCGTTTAAATAGATTGTTGCGGGATCAGGCAGTCTGCGGTTCCGGCTCCGCTTCACCATCCTGTTCGCGGCCGAAGTAGGCGCGGGTCTCGGCGATCACCACGTGGCGCAGGCCGATGAGACCGATGAGGTTGGGCACCGCCATCAAGCCGTTGACGATATCGGCCAGCAGCCAAATCATATCCAGATGGAGGAAGGCACCGCTCGCCACCAACACCAGATAGACAATGCGGTAGGGCTTGATCGCCTTCACCCCGAACAGGTACTCGGTGCAGCGCTCGCCGTAGTAGTTCCAGCCAAGGATGGTGGTAAAGGCGAAGAACAACAGGCCAATGCTCACCAGATACTGGCCGACATGGGCATCAAGCCCCTGGGCAAAGGCCAGACTGGTCATGGCTGCGCCGCTCGCATCACCACTCCACACTCCGGTCACCACCAAAGTCAGACCAGTCATGGTACAGATGATGATGGTGTCGATGAAGGTACCGGTCATGGAGACCAGCCCCTGCTCTACGCAGGAGTCGGTCTTGGCTGCCGCTGCCGCAATGGGGGCCGAGCCCAGTCCCGACTCGTTGGAGAAGACCCCGCGTGCCACCCCGGACTGAATGGCCAGCATGATACCGGCACCGACGAAGCCACCGGTCGCTGCATGGCCGGTGAAGGCACTATCGATCACCAGAGCGATCGCCTCCGGCAGGGCACTGGCATTGTTCACCAGCACGCCCAGACAGGCAACGATGTAGAAGATGGCCATGAAAGGCACCACCTTGCTCGACACGCTGGAGATGGACTGGATGCCCCCCAGGGTCACCAGCGCCACGATCAGAGTCAGCACCACGGCAGTCGCTTCACGGGGTACCGAGAAGGAGAGGCTCATGGCGTCGGAGATGGCGTTGACCTGCGGGAAGGTGCCGATGCCGAAGAAGGCGACGCCGATGCCGAACAGGGCAAACAGTTTGGCGAGCGGCTTGGATCCGAGCCCCTTCTCCAGATAGTACATGGGGCCGCCAGCCATCTGGCCGTTGGCATCCTGCTCGCGATATTTGACCGCCAGCAGGCACTCGGCGTACTTGGTAGCCATGCCGAACAGCGCCGCCATCCACATCCAGAACAGGGCACCCGGGCCCCCCAGCTTGATCGCAGTGGCGACGCCGACGATGTTGCCGGTGCCGATAGTGGCAGAAAGCGCAGTACAGAGGGCGCCGAAGCTGGAGACATCCCCCTGCTTGCCATGGCCCTGATCGCGCCCAAAGACCAGTCGCAGAGCGAGCGGCAAGCGCACGACCTGAAGCAGACCCAGACGCAAAGTGAGGTAGATACCGGTCCCGACCAGCAGGATCAGCAGGGGTGGCCCCCAGATAAAGCTATCGATGGCGGTTAACGCCGATTGAATTGATGACATGCATCCTCCTTAAGAAACAAAAATTAAGGAGGAGAAGGATGATCTTCCCATAGGTGTCGCGATCGGCCAGAGGCGATCGGATGCGGGCCAAGAACTTGTTTACGCTCTTACTACGAGGACGTGATCAAGGCGCATGTGCTGCTCGCTTATGTCGGACCAAGAGGCTCATGTATTCACATACACTCTGGTTCCTGCGCTGCACTTTACCTTGCTGACGACCTCTCGTTACAGATCGTGAACAGTTCCAAGCTCAGGTACAACCATCCCATCCCCTCTGTCCTTTTGCCTGAGAGTTTCCGGCGCCAGATTGCGATGCAATCATGGTGCCTTGCTCCTTCGGCGCCCGATTAAACGGGTCTCTCCAGAGTATCGTCCAGTAGCAGTCCACACCGGTTGCCCGGTACCTGAAAGATTCACTTCTTCGGTGGATGGTTAACCATCGCTCTCCTGCTACCTTCATCCGAACTAGTTTGGATTAGGAAGCGGGCATGTTAATCCAAAAAATGTGAGCTGTCTCGCACTTGAAACCCCGCTGCCGCACTTTTTTGTCCTGCGCTCAAACCCTCGCCAACATGTTAAATGTTAGTTAACTATCAACAGGTTAAGCTCGATCGGCAGCGAAACGGTTCGATAAGGAAAGTGGCTGAATTGATAACAATGCTCTCACTCGTTTCGGCCAGAAAATCTTGCCAACATATCCAATCAAATAGCTTGCACACAGAGTCAATAAGCAGATAATCCGACGCATAACCAAGCACTTTGCCATCAATTTATGCATTGTGTTCGGTTGGTCCCACCGGACCACTCGCCTGACCCGGCCGTCGCCGGTTCAATCGCATATGGCTTGGGCATATCACGCCCCCTAAGGATGACCAAAAGAGAATGAACGAGACCCTTGTCGCACAAGATTACCGCCAGTTGGTTGAACAATTCGGCTCCCCCCTGTTGCTGCTCGACAAGGCAGCTGTCCGCAAACAGTATCGGGCGCTGGCCGCCGCCCTGCCCGATGTACGATTGCACTATGCACTCAAACCCCTGCCCCATGAGGCGGTGGTCTCTGTTCTGCAAGAAGAGGGGGCCTGTTTTGATCTGGCCACCAATGGCGAAGTGGATCTGGTGCGCAGTCAGGGAGTTCGCCCGGGACGTTGCATTCATACTCACCCCATCAAGCGCGACAGCGATATCCGCTATGCACTGGAGTACGGCTGCACCGTGTTTGTTTACGACAACCCGCTGGAGCTCGACAAGTTCATCCCCTACAAGGACGAAGTGAAACTGCTGCTGCGGGTCAGCTTCCCCAACCCCGAGACCAAGGTCGACCTCTCCAAGAAGTTCGGCTGTACCCCCGAGCAGGCGCTACCGCTGCTGCAGCTGGCCCACGCCAAGGGGATCAAGGTGATGGGGCTGTCGTTCCACGTCGGCTCGCAGGTGCCTCACGCCCGTCGCCATGTACAGGCCATCGACGCCTGCCGCGAGATCATGGAGCAGGCCTGGGCGCTCGGGCTCAAGCCCTGGGTGCTGGATATCGGCGGCGGCTTCCCGGTCGATTATGAGGGTGGCGAGTTCGACATCGACGGCTTCTGCGCGCCGATCCGCGAGGCGCTGGCCAAGCTGCCGGCCACCGTGCAGAAGATTGCCGAACCGGGCCGCTTTATCAGCGCGCCAGCCATGACCTCGGTCTCCAGCGTAATGGGCAAGGCCCACCGCGGCGACAAGATCTGGTACTACCTGGATGACGGCCTCTATGGCAGCTACAACGGCCAGCTCTACGACCACGTCACCTATCCGGTGAGTACGCCCTATGCCAGCGGCGAGCTGCACAATTCGGTGCTCTCCGGCCCAACCTGCGACAGCGTGGATGTGATCCGCGAGGGCATCATGCTGCCGGATCTCGAGCTTGGCGAGCTGGTGGTGGGTCGCGTCATGGGTGCCTACACCTGGGCCTCAGCCTCCACTTTTAACTTCTTCCCCAAAGCAAACATTCTGGTGCTCGACAGCAGCCAGAAGGGGCAGAAGCTGGTGGCCGTCGCTTAAGCGCCGTCAACAAAATGCAAAGAGGGGAAGCCATGGCTTCCCCTCTTTCGTTTCATCTTGCCTGATTATGGCTAGACGAATTGACTACCCAGTAGCCAGCCGGTGTAGGCGACGAAGCAGGTGAGCAATACGCCCCCCTCCAGCCGGTTGATCCGCCCCTGCCCCTTGCGACCCAGACACATCACCAGCAGCAGCAAGGTGAGCCCCATCATGATGCTCCAGTCACGGGTGAGCACTTCCGGCGCCACATCGAGCGGATGAATGCCCGCCGCAATACCCACCACCGCCAGGGTGTTGAAGAGGTTGGAGCCCAGCACGTTGCCGAGGGCCAGATCATGCTCGTTTTTGCGAATGGCGATCAGCGATGAGGCCAACTCCGGCAGCGAGGTGCCGATGGCGACGATGGTGAGACCAATCACCAGATCGCTGATTCCCAGCGTCTGGGCGATGGTGACAGCTCCCCACACCAGCAGGCGGGAGGCGCCGATCAGCAGCACCAGCCCAATGACCAGCCAGAAGATGGCGCTTTTGAGGGACATCCCCTCGCTTGCGATATCCTCTTCGGTCTCTACATCCAGCGCATCCCCTTTGCCATTCATGCCAGCCCAGATGGACCAACCCATCAGGCCAACGAAAACGACCCCGAGAATGGCGGCATCCGTCCGGTCCAGATGACCATCAAGCAGCAAGGCACCAGAGAGCAGGGTAATACCGAGCAGAATGGGGATCTCTTTGCGCACCACCTGAGAGGCGACTGCGATGGGGCTGATAAGTGCCGTCAGACCCAGGATCAGCGCGATATTGGTGATGTTGGAGCCATAGGCATTGCCAAGGGCCAAGCCGGGATTACCCTGAGAGGCGGCCAGCGCCGACACCACCATCTCGGGAGCCGAAGTGCCAAAGCCGATGATCACCATGCCGATCAGCAGCGGCGGCATCCCCGCATAACGGGCGGTCGCCGCCGCCCCGTCCACAAACTTGTCAGCACTCCAGACCAGCAGCGCCAGTCCGGCAATCAGGGCAACAAAAGCCAGGGTCATAAGGTCTCTATCCCATCGCCAGTAAACAGGAGCGCCAGCAAACGCTGCTGGCGCCATCGGAAAGTGGCGCCCAGTGTAACGGCGCCGCCTGTCAATTCAAGGGGAAATCAAACAATGATTAATCTCTACAATCTGCTTAGCACACTCGCCGCATCGGAGATCTCGAACTTGCCGGGCTGCTCCACAAAAAGCTGCTCCACCACCCCGTCATTGGCGATGAGGGCAAAACGCTGGGCACGCACGCCGCCAAAGGCGCCGGTCTCTTTGGCAAGACCCAGCGCCCGGGTCCAGCTGCCATCGCCATCGGCCAGCATGGTGATGGCCCCAGCGTTCTGGGCATCCTGCCACGCCTTCATCACGAAGACGTCGTTGACCGACAGACAACAGATAGCATCGATCCCTTTGGCCATGAACTGGTCGGCCAGCACCACGTAACCCGGCAAATGGGCATTGGAACAGGTGGGGGTAAAGGCACCGGGCACCGCAAACAGCACCACTCGCTTGCTGCCAAACAGGCTTAGCGTATCTCGCTGCTGCTTTCCCTCTGGAGTGATGAAGGTAAATTCGCCTGCAGGCAAAGGCTGACCCATCGCAATCATCGTGCTCGTCCTTAAGTAAGTGGGAATAAGTAAGTGGAAATACGTAGCTGAAAAGAGCCTCAGTCTACCTCACCCCCACCATGTGACACAGGCCCCTCTCTACCGGGGCCAATTGAACTAATCTTGAGCAGGATCAGCCGACTCAGGAGGCCTTCATGCATAACCATTACGACGGGCTGGAAATTCGTCCTCCCGCCCTGCGCGCACAGCAACAGCTGGATCAGCTCAATCATCAACTCGCCCATGTCAGCCAGTATTGCTCCGGCTACTCCAGCGCCTATCGCCACTGCCGTCTCGACGATCTGGAGCAACTCGCCTCCCTGCCGCTGCTCGACAGCACGGATCTCTTTGCCGCCCAGCAAGCCTATCCCCCCTTTGCCGGTCTTACCGGTCGGCCATCCAGTCAGGCGCTGCGGGTCTTCTCCTGCCCCGGGCAGTTGGCCATCCCCGAATATGCCGGTGCCGACTGGTGGGGTGCCGCACGGGCGCTCTTTGCTGCCGGATTCAAGGCGGGAGAGGTGCTGCTCAACTGCCACGACTATCACGCAGGCCCTACCGCCTTCATCTTCGATAACGGGGCGCGCCAACTCGGCTGCCCCGTGGTGCCCTGCGGTCCCCACGACACCCAGCGCCAGCTCGAAGCGTTGCGTCGCTATCAACCCACCGGTTTCGTCGGCCCGCTGGTCACTCTGCTCGATCTGCTGGAAGCCGCCGAGCTGGCCGAGACCCCCACTGAATGCCTGCGCCACGCGCTACTGTGTGAGGTGACCCACCCCGAGACGGCGCCGCTTGAAGCGATCCACGGCATTGCCGCCTTCAACTGTCTGCTGTGGCAGGATGTCGGGGTGGTGGCCTACGAGAGTCGACCCGGTCAGGGCTTTATCGTCAACGAGAGCTGTATCGTCGAGATCATCGACCCGGCCAGCGGTAAGCCGGTAGCGGGGGAAGAGCCGGGACAACTGGTGGTGACAAGGCTCGATCTGGAGTATCCGCTGCTGCGTCTGGCCACCGACTGGCAGGGCTACTGGCTGACCAGAGCCAGCCGTTGCGGGCGCACCAACCACCAGCTCACGCTCCTATAGATACGAAAAAAGAGACACGAAAAAAAGAGCCACGAAACAAAAACGGGCAGCCCACAGGCTGCCCGTTTTTTGTGACTGCACTCTTAACGCCGCGCCTGCCAGGTGGCGATGGCGAGCAGAGAGTCGGGGGTAAATTCGGAGGCTCGCTCGGCAATCTCGGCCAGAGTCATCCACTGCACCTCGCTCACCTCTTCTGCCTGTAACTGCAGCGGCCCCTGATAACGACAACTGAAAAGACCGCCCCAGACCCGATACCCCTCGCCTTCAGCATAGAATTCACCGAATGCATCGAGTGGCACATCGCGGATCCCCAGCTCCTCGGCCAGTTCACGCCGGGCAGAGGGCTCCATCGCCTCCCCGGTAGTGACTACGCCACCGGCGCAGGCATCCAGCATGCCGGGGCAGAAATCCTTGCTGAGGGTGCGCCGCTGCACCAGGATGCGGTTCGCCTCGTCAAGCACCAGAATGTAGCTGGCCCGATGGCAGAGATTCTCGCGCCTCACCTTGGCCCGCTCGGCCACGCCAATCACCCGGTTATCCGCATCCACTACATCAACCCATTCCACGCGCAGGCCCTTTTGCTCATCCAGTCAAAGTGCTCGCAGTATATCGGGGCTAACCCTTTGCACCGCACAACTTTTTCATGATCGCGTTGCCGTACGTGATCGTGGCCGGATTAATGAGGTACGCGCAGAACCGTCATCAGCATGTCATATACGAGTCCCATCATATCCCCCGTCCGGTTCAATCAGGGTTTGTTGTGATGAAGGTGTTCAAGCAGTTATCCCCACGCCAGATCGCTCGCTACATCAAGAGCTTTCATCGAGGTTCTTTTGCCATCGATACATTGGGGACATTTGAATTCAACGCTGGCAGGATCGCCCTCCATGGCCTGACCTGCCACCAGCGGCTGAGGCTTGCTCGCCAGATCAATCTGGCGGTCAGCCAACTTGGTCACCGCGACCCCTTGCCGGAGATGTGAGTCAAGGGACGTGCCCTGCTGTCTGTTGTGCATCCATGCCTTTCGCCCGCTGGCTACTCACCACGCGGGCCATTTTCTATGTCAATCACCTTGCCGTTGCGCACAGTGACAAAGCGCATGAACTCGTTCTTGCCGAAATTGTAGGTCCAGCGTTCGCCATATTTGACCTCGACCACGTTGCCGTACTGATTCTCCTCGTTACGGGTAATCTCTTCCCGCAACATGGGCTCACCGCACTTGAGCAGCATCTCGGCGGTACTGTCGCCCTCGGTAATGAGCGCGTTCTTGCAACGCATGGCGTCGGCACTGGCCGGAATACTCAGCAACAACAGGGCCAGCCCCGCTACCTTCTTCATCTTCTTGCTCATCGGGTTCTCCTTATCCTGTCGAATCAGTCGCAGTATGCCAGCGCCCGTTTTTGAAAAAACCAGCCAAGGAGACAAAAGTGTTGCCATTTACTCCCCCGCCGCACGCTGGCCGCGACAAATGCTGTCTATCACAAGGGCGCCAAAAACAAACGGCGACCCGAGGGTCGCCGTCAGTATCAAGCAAGCAGGATCACAGGATGTCCAGCAGCTCGACTTCAAATACCAGTGCAGAGTAGGGCGGGATGGAACCAGCACCACGAGCACCGTAAGCCAGATCGTGCGGAATGTAGAGCTTCCACTTGGAGCCAACCGGCATCAGTTGCAGCGCTTCAACCCAGCCAGCGATCACGCCGGTCACCGGGAACTCGGCCGGCTGGCCGCGAGCGACGGAGCTGTCGAACACGCCACCGTGAGTGAAGGTACCGTGGTAGTGTACACGTACGGACTGACCGGCTACCGGTACTGCACCGTTACCTTCAACCATCACTTCGTATTGCAGACCGGAATCGGTCACGTTCACTTCAGCACGCTTGGCATTGTCAGCCAGGAAGGCTTCGCCATCAGCAGCGGCAGCCTTGGCAACGGCTTCCTGCTCTTCCTGCATGCGCGCAGTGATCACCTGGAAGGCATCATTGATATCGTCACGGCTGACCGCGAACTCCAGACCATTCAGGGCATCTGCCAGACCTTGCTGCAGGGCCGGGATATCCAGACCGGCGAAAGCTTGCTGCGCCAGCTGATCACCCATGTTGCGGCCGATGCCATAGCTGGCCTTCTGTTCGATAGAGTCGTATTGAGACATTGAGACGTTGCTCCAGATCCATGTAGTAAAGAGGCGGGATAATATCAGACTTTTGTCCGAGGTGCTGCCGGGGGTACCCCTGATTTCCCCGTCAGTGGGAGGAACTTCACACAAGAAGCGGATGAACGCCGCCCAACGGCGGCGCTCTGCTTAACCGCGATCCCGCAAGGCTCTGACGACCGCGAGCCTAGAGAAGCACCATCCGGCTTTCCTCACGCCTTGTCGAGCAGCGATCTGACTGCTGCAACCTTGGCACCGTCGGTGATATTGACCCGACCATCGTCTGACGTGCCCATGTTGACACCATGGGGCACCATGCCGCCACGCCAGCCCATACCGGACATATGCACTTCGCTCACCCCGGTAAATTCGATAATGGTGCGCACGTTATCGGCATTGACCCCAGCCCCAGGCATCAGGCTGGCGCGGCCTGCCAATACCTGATGCATCTCCTGCAGGGTTTCCAATCCTGCCAGTGCTGTCGCCGCGTGTCCTGAACTCAGAATGCGTTCGCAACCGGCGGCGACTATGGTCTCCAGATCCAGTCGCCAGTCAGAGGAGAGGTCGATGGCGCGATGGAAGGTGACCCCCAGCGGGCCTGCTGCATCTACCAGCTGTTTGAGTTTGGCGGCAGGCACCCGCCCCTCCTCATCAAGCAGACCAACCACCACCCCTTGCAGGCCCGCAGCGCGAGCGGCCGCGATATCCAAGAGCATCATCTCGAACTCGCCGTCGTTGAAACAAAAATCCCCGGCGCGAGGACGGATCATGGCGTACACCGGCACGGTGGCGTGACGGGCAGCCAGTTGCATAAAACCATAGGAAGGCGTAAGCCCCCCCAGTCCCAGTGCAGAGCAGAGCTCGATGCGATTCGCGCCAGATTGCTGGGCGGTAAAGAGGGATTCCAGATTGTCGATACAGATTTCAAGACGGGTCATGAGGACTCCTTTAATCGGGGAGATCAGACCCCACATCTGATCTCATAAATTAAGCAAGGCGGCGCCGCGCACCCCACCGGCACCACCGAAGCGGGCCTGGCGGATCTCGGGCAACGCCACACCGGGCAGCAAATGACCGGGCAGACGCAGCGGCAACTGTTCATAAAGTGCGGGCAGGCCGCTGAGCCCCCCGCCCAACACCACCACCTCGGGATCAACCACCGAAATGGCAGTGGCAAGTCCGGCGGCCATAATCTCCAACCAGCAGTCGACGGTCTCGACCGCATGGGGCTCATGGGCCTCGAAGCGCCCCACAATCTGGTGACCCGTGGCGCGCTGGCCATGGAAGTGGTGATAGAGACGCTCCAGACCGGTGCCGGATGCATAGGTTTCAAAACAGACCAGACGGCCACAGCCGCAGCGAGGACGGGGCAGATCGGGGTACTTCATCAGCATGGTAGCAGGCAGGGGGTAGTGACCAATCTCGCCAGCCAGCCAGTTACGCCCCTGGATAAGCTTACCCCCCAGATAGACGGCGCCGCCGATACCGGTGCCGATAGTGACGCCGAGCGCACTGCCTGCGCCGTCGGCCGCCCCCTGATGTACTTCGGACCAGAGGAAACAGTTGGCATCGTTATCGACCTTGACCGGCCGCTCCAGCAGCTCCGCCAAATCGGCATCCAGATGGCGACCATTGATGGCGGGAAGATTGGCCGCCACTATGCTGTGGTCGTGGCTGTTGATGACACCGGGGAAACCGATGCCGACCGAGCCTCTGGCACCGAAGCGGGCATCCGCCTGTTCGACCCGACTACGGATCAACTGCTGCAGCCCTGCGTAATCGTTGCCAGGTGTGCTCATTCGCTCTTCGTGGCAGAGGTTCAACGCACCGTCATACACCGCAAAGGCAATCTTGGTTCCACCGATATCAAAGCCGTAATACATGCCCGCACTCCCTTGTCAGCCCGTGTTCATCCAACTCTGTTCAGGGGGGACATTGTATTAATTCGCAAAAAAAATAAAGTGACCGGGGGCGAAAAACGGGAGAGAAATCAGAGCAAACGACTCATTTGTCGCTGCAGGCAGGGCTGACCAAGGCTGGTCAGGACGCGCTCCTGACCATCGAAAACGAAGCCGCGACGCAGGTAGAACCCCTCGCCAATGTGATTACCGTCGAGCAGCCACAATTTGACGCGGCCACAACCAGCGCGACGCATCTGCATCGCCACCGCCTGCCACAGCCGTTTGCCATAGCCTTGCCGCCAGTGATCGGGATGGAGGTAAAAGGCGCGGATCAGGGCGCAGTTCTGCCCCTCTTCCTGCTGTGATTGCCAGTAAAGCAGGCCAATTACCACTTCATCGAGGCAGAGCAGCATGGGCCTTGGGCCGGGCTCCGCCAGACGACGCTGCCAGATCTGCAGGTGAGCGCTGACATCCAGCTGCTCAAGCATATCGGCACCGAGCACCTGACCATAGGCAGCGAGCCAGCTGGCCCGCTGCACCACCGTCATGGCGGCAGCATCTTCGCTACGCGCCATGCGCAAGCTTATGCCTTGCATTGGGGCACCAGACCGTTGGCTCGCGCCTGCTCGTAGAGCGGCAACACTTGAGCCTGTTGTGCCTGCAACTCGGCGATCCGGTTCTCGTTACTCGGGTGGGTGGAGAGCAGCTGTGGTGGCGTGTTGCCACCGGCGGCGGCACTCATGTTCTGCCACAGCGGAACAGCCTCAGCCGGATTGAACCCGGCACGGGCCATCAGCTCCAGCCCCAGCCGATCCGCTTCACTCTCCTGAGTACGGCCATAAGGCAGCATGATGCCCACCTCTACCCCCAGTCCGAGCGCAGCCATGGTGGCGCCACTATACTCACTCCCCCCCATGGCGATATCTGCCGCCGCCAGACCAATACCGGCCAGCTGACTGCGGGAGAGCCGCTCGTTGGAGTGCTGGGCCAGCACATGGGTCAACTCGTGGCCGATGACGGTCGCCAGTTGATCCTGATTCTTGGCCACCTTGAGCAGGCCGCTATAGACCCCGATCTTGCCGCCAGGCAGGGCAAAGGCGTTGACCTGGCGGGAGTCAAACACCACCACTTCCCAACTGGTAATGCCATAACTGGCAGGCACCTGAGCGGTCACCGCCTTGGCAACACAGGAGACATAGGCATTGAGTTTGGCATCCTTGCTCACCTTCTCCTGCTGCTTCATCTGCTCAAAGGAGTCGGCGCCCAGCTGGTTCATCTGCTGGGGAGAGTAGAGCAACATCTGGCTACGACCAGTTGGCGACTGGGCGCAGGCGACCAGCAGGGAACTGCAGAGGGCTACCAGGCCAAACTTGGTGAGGGACGCAATCATGAAAGGATCCTTTGCCATAACAATGCCCTATTCTCGGAAATGCCGCCCCGCGACGCAAGGGAGCCATCCTCCGGTACGTCGAAAAAGATCCCGGGGCAACCATTAACAACACAGATATCACTCAAAACAAAACGAGCCCGTAGCGGGCTCGTTGTTCATCACATCTTGGCAGCGGGCAGTTACATGATGCCGAGCTTTTTGAGGTCGGCCTGTGCGACCTTGGCCGGTACCGGCACATAACCATCTTTGGCTACGATGCCCTGACCCGCCTTGGAGAGCATCATTTTGACAAACTCCTGCTCCATTGGAGAAAGCGGCTTGTTCGGATGCTTGTTAACGTAAACGTAGAGGAAGCGGGAGAGCGGATACTTGCCGGTGATGGCGTTGTCAGCATTCGCTTCGATAAAGGTCTTGCCATCCTTGGAGAGCGGGACGGCGCGTACGCCGGAAGTGACATAACCGATGCCGGAGTAGCCGATACCGTTCAGGGAGGCAGAGACAGACTGCACCACGGAGGCAGAACCCGGTTGTTCGTTCACGCCGCTCTTGAAGTCGCCGTTACACAGGGCGTGCTCCTTGAAGTAACCGTAGGTACCGGATACCGAGTTGCGACCGAACAGTTGCAGATCCTTGCTGGACCAGTTGCCATCCAGACCCAGATCAGACCACTTGGTGGCCGCCTTGGCTTCGCCGCACTTGAGGGTGCTGGAGAAGATGGCGTCGATCTGCGGCATGGTCAGCCCCTTGATGGGGTTGTCCTTGTTGACGAACACGGCCAGCGCATCGACCGCTACGCGGATGGCAGTCGGCTTGTAACCGTAACGCTTCTCGAATGCTTCCTCTTCACCGGCCTTCATGGCGCGGCTCATCGGGCCAAACTGGGCAACACCCTCGGTCAGAGCGGTCGGCGCGGTAGAGGAGCCGGCAGCCTGGATCTGCACGTTGACGTTGGGATACATGCGCTTAAATTCTTCAGCCCACAGGGTCATCATGTTGGCCAGGGTATCCGAGCCGACAGAGGACAGGTTGCCCGAGATGCCGCTGGTCGGGGTGTATTCCGGCAGGTTTTTATCGACACCATAGGCCAGGGTGCTGGCAGAAAACAGGGTTGCTGCGGTGAATCCGATTACACCAGCCAGTTTGTTGAGTTTCATCCAATCTCTCCAAAGTTACAGAAGGTCCGTTCTTAAAACGGCGCCAGTATCTGACCTGGCAGTGACAAATTTATGGATTTAATGTGACACTTTAATGACATGGTGGCGCTTTTGTTTAAATGGCAAAGGGCTGCCAACGCAGCCCTGCCGGTATATCTAACGCCTTGTCATAAAAGACTATTTTATCACTACCATCCGGCCGGGGATGAGAAAGCTGAAGCGACTGCCGAAGCCAACCCGGCTCTCGATGTCGAGCTGGCAGTCGTGATGACTCAAGGCGTGCTTGACGATGGCAAGGCCAAGACCGGAGCCGCCGGTATGGCGAGAACGGGCGCGGTCAACCCGATAGAAGCGTTCGGTCAGCCTGGCCAAATGTTCAGGCGCGATCCCCTCCCCCTCATCGCTCACGGCAAACAGCGCCATCGCCCCCTGCTTGCGCCACTCCACGCTAATTTTGCGCCCAGCCGGGGTGTAATTGATTGCGTTGTAGACCAGATTGGAGACGGCGCTGCGCAACTGCTCCTGATCGCCGCGCACCAAGAGGTTGGGCTGCACCACGAACTCGATCTGGTGGGCCCGTTCGCCCGAGAGTGCCCGCGCCTCCTGCTCCAGCAGCCCCAGCATGGCGGGCATGTCCACCAGATGGGAGAGATCCACCGAGGGGGCCGCCTCGATACGGGACAGGGTGAGCAACTGATTGACCAGATTATCCATCCGGATGGTCTGCTCCATCATCACCTTGTGCGCCTTGGCCCACATGGCGGGCGGGGGCGGCTCTTCAGTCATCTCCAGATAGCCCTTGAGCACGGTCAGCGGGGTGCGCAGCTCGTGGGAGACGTTGGAGACGAAGTGCTTGCGGGTCTTCTCGAGACTGCGCAGGCGGGTGACGTCCCGCACCACCAGCATCGCCTGATCTTCGGCATAGGGCATGATGCGGAACTCGAGAAACCGCTCTTCGTTGACCGGTGAAGCCAGCTCAAGGGGCTCGTCATAAACCCCTTTTCCCAGATAGGCGGCAAAGGCGGGATTGCGAATGAGGTTGCCAATATGCTGACCGGCATCCTCCGGCCAGCGAAAACCGAGCAACTGCTCCGCCAGTCGGTTGCACCAGAGGATGCTGCCATCATCGCGCAGCACTACGGCAGCATCGGGCAGTGCCTCGGCCCCCTCCCGAAAACGGCGGATAAGACCTGCCAGCTCGCGGCGCCGCGCGCGGTGACGCTGCTGCAACTTGTAAATGCCGTTGAAGATATGCTCCCAACTGCCTTTGCCATTGGGAGGAACCAGGCTGCGGTCGTGCCACAACCAGTCAGACAGCCGTTTCTGGAAGCGATAGTGCCACCCCAGATGGAGTACAGCGGCCACCAGCAGGCTGAGGGAAAGATGATCAATCAGCCAGCCGACCAATGCGAAGGGCGCGTAGAAAAACGCCATCCGCCACAGTTGTCGCCGCCAGGCATAAGGTTGCAACATAACGGCCTCTAGAGACGGGTTGAGAAGCGGTATCCGGCTCCACGCACCGTCTGGATCAATCTGTCATGCCCGGTCTCTTCGATCGCCTTGCGCAGGCGGCGAATATGGACATCCACGGTTCTGTCCTCGACGTACACATTGGTACCCCAGACATTGTTGAGCAGCTGCTCGCGGCTGTAGACCCGCTCGGGATGGGTCATGAAGAAGTGGAGCAGCTTGAATTCGGTTGGCCCCATGTCGAGCGCCCTCTCTTCGGCGCTGACCCGGTGGGAGACGGGATCCAGTTTAAGACCCTGCACCTCGATCACTTCGTCCACCGAGGTCGGAGAGACGCGGCGCATCACCGCGTGAAGACGGGCGGTGAGCTCCTTGGGCGAGAACGGCTTGGTGATATAGTCGTCTGCCCCCGCTTCGAGGCCACGGACCTTGTCCTCCTCCTCACCACGTGCGGTCAGCATCACCACCGGGATCTGGCGGGTCACTTCATCCTGCTTGAGCTGCTTGATGAACTGGATACCGCTGCCACCAGGCATCATCCAGTCGAGCACGATGAGTTCCGGGTAGGGTTCGCGCACCTTCGCCAGTCCATCGGCAAAATCTTCCGCTTCAATCGTCTCATATCCCTTCTGTTCCAGCACGAAACAGAGCATTTCGCGGATCGGTGCTTCGTCCTCGACCACCAGAATTCGCTTAGCCATTCCCTTCTCTCTCCTCTATGAAGATGGGTGCGCCAATTATTAGAACTTTCTGTGACACTTTTATGACTATGACCGGCTACGGGATGATAAACGTTTTCAGATTCAGTTGGCAGCAGCACGTTGCAGCAGGTCCCAACGGTTGCCACTGATATCCTCGAACACCACGACCATGCCGTAGGGTTCGTCGCGAGGCTGTTCACAAAAATGGACTCCGTACGCCTGCATCCGCTGGTAATCAGCCCAGAAGTCATCGGTCTCGAGGAACAGAAATACCCGTCCGCCCCCCTGCTGACCGATGGCGGCCTGCTGCTGCGGATTCGCGGCTTGCGCCAGCAACAGGGCTGAGCCGGGGGCACCTTTGGGGGCAACGCGCACCCAGCGTTTGCCCGGCTTGCCCGGCTCATCGAGCGCGGTGTCCTCCAGCAGCTCAAAACCCAAGCCCTGAGTAAAGAAGGTGATGGCCTCGTCATAATCGGCCACCAGCAGGGTCAGAGCCCCCAGGAATTGTCGTGTCATATCAGCTTGCTCATATAGAAAAAGAGGTTCATAGACAGCGGCACGATGTTTTCATGCACCGCGATTAATTGCAGGCCACCCGATTGCGCCCCTGCGTCTTGGCCTGATAGAGCGCCTCATCGGCACGCTTGAGTACCTGATCCAACGATTCATTCGTCCGTTCGGCCACTCCGAACGATGCCGTCACCCGCAAGGCAAGCGGCCATTGAGGGCAGGACTCCAGAGCGGCGCGCAGCCGTTCGGCCAGGGCACAGGCTCGCAGCGCATCGTAATGAAGACAAACCAGCACAAACTCCTCCCCGCCCCAACGCACCAGATGGCAGAGAGCATCGCAGTGCAGCAGGATCTTGCTGACCAGATGCTTGAGCACTTCGTCACCGACCGGATGGCCATGGGTATCGTTGATCAATTTGAAGTGATCCACATCGATATAGATGAAGGAGCACGCCAGCTCACCGAGCTCGGCCAGCAACCGTTCACCACCCAGTCGATTGAGGGCGCCGGTCAAGGGATCGTAGCAAGCCAGCTCGCGCGAGCGGCGGCTCTCTTCGCTCAGGCTCCGGTTGAGCGCCTCCACCTCCAGTTTGGCTTGATGGGCATGCTGCAAACGCTGCTTCATGGCGAGATGGTTGATCAGCAAGACCCCACTGCCATAGATAAACCAGACCAGCAGGATCAGTCGGTAGAACAGGGTGGGATCAAGCCAGGGGCCGTGAAACTGCAGCTCCTCGATCACGACCCTGTGCACGCCCGGCAACATCTCTGAACCGGCAACAATCTCCATCGCATATACCCGATGCAGATCGGGCCCCTGCCGCTGGAGCGGTACCTTGTAGCGCTTAATCCACCAGGTCGCTGGCGTAAACACATCCAGCGGCACCTCATGCTCTTGGCCATAATCGGCTGGTCGAAAGATGATCTCGTTAAACTTGGGCTGCACGGGATCATCGCTCTGGTCGTATACCGGATTGAAGTTGCGCAGATAGAAACGCCAATCCTGCTCGCCGCTCCCGGTCACGCTCAACCGGATATGAAGGGTCGCAAAACGAGCCAGATTAATCCCCTGGTCGCGGGAGGTAAGGGTGAGGATCAGACCACAACCAGGATAACTGGCTGGACTGGTGACAAGAGTACACTCCACCCCCGGATGCCCCTCTACCGAAGGGCGGTAACGAGCCACCCCGGATGCAGCATCCGCTGGCTGCTGCACGGCCACGGTGAGCGGCCACGCCTTGATATCCAGCACCCGCTCGGGGCCGAACTCGAACAGCAGTATGGCGCAGCCGGTGAGCACCAGCAGATACCAGAATAGCGACTCGGCAAAACGGGAGCTGGAAGCAATCATGCTTACCCCATCGCATCAAATGTGGATGCACGAACCAGAAGATGGGGGCGGGCGACTCGCCTTCGCCCCATAGTGGCTTGCGCTAACAAGACCCTTATAATAACGCCTGAAACGATAAGAAACATGTCACTTATCAAGATGTTTACAGCGCTGCGTCACCTTTTCCCACCATCGCGCTGCCACGCTCAGCCGACTGCTGGCGATAACGCTGGGGTGAACAGCCCAACTCGCGATTGAACATGGCGATAAAGGCAGAGGTAGAGCCATAACCGAGCCGCCAGCTGATCTCCTGGATCGGCAAATCCCCTTTCAGCCATGCCAGCGCCTTGAGCAGCCGCAGACGCGCCCGCCACTGACCAAAGCTCATGCCCAGCTCCCGCAGACAGCGCCGCGCCAGAGTGCGCTCAGTGGTATGCAACTGCCCGGCCCACTGGGCCAGAGTGCGATGATCTGCAGGATCCTGGTGCAACACTGCCAGCATGGGGGCCAACAGTTTATCCTGACTCATCGGCAGGTAACTCTCCTGACAGCGAGTGCCAGCCAGCCGCTCGACCAGCAACTCGGCCTGCCGTTGATCCCACTCATCCATCATGTGACCTACCCGGCGTTCGCAAAAATCGTTCAGCAGGGCGCGGATCAGCGGGGTCAACAGCAGCAATCTGGGCTCTGGCGGCAGCTTGGCCGCCTGCTCGTGACTGACGTAGATGGAGGTGTAGTCAAGCGCCTGTTCGTTATAGGCGGCATGCTCCAGATCCGCAGGCATCCAGATCAGATAGTCTGCTGGCGCCACCAGCCGCTGTTCACCTAACGCCATCTCCATCACCCCCAGACTGATCATGCTGAGCTGCCCCCAGGGGTGAGAGTGCAGTGAGGTAATACTGTCCGCCCGCAACTGCTGATAACGGAAATAGAGCGGATTGGGCGCGGGCAATTCGCTGTCAGTGGGATGATAGTGATGGGCCACCATGGTGGGTTGTCCTTTCTTCAGGATCATTTGTCTTTTTTACGCTACTTAACATCAGAAAGACAAGGTTAGACTTGCCCCCTGCTAATTAAGGAGCCTCTGATGCGAATCTTTTCCCCCCTCCTCTTTCCGCTGATGGCGGTGCTGATCTGGGCTACCAACACAGTAGTCTCCAAGGCCGCGGCCAGCGTACTTGATCCTGCTGCCATCTCTTTCTACCGCTGGGTGATCGCCGCTCTGGCGCTGACTCCTTTCTGTCTGCCCCAACTGTTGCGCCGCCGTCACGAAATCCGCCCCTGGTTTGGCAAGCTGCTGGTGCTGGCGGCGCTGGGCATGGTGCTGTTCCAATGCCTCACCTACTACGCGGCCCATAGCACCTCGGCGACCAATATGGGGGTCATCGGCTCGCTAGTTCCACTGCTCACCCTGTTGTTGAGTACTCTCTTCTTCGGTCAACGCCCCGGCAAACAGGCGCTGGCAGGCATGATCATCTCGCTGTTCGGGGTATTCTGGCTGTTGAGCAAGGGCCAGCCGCTGGCGCTGTTGCACAACGGCATCAACCCCGGTGATGGCATGATGCTGCTGGGCTCTGTCAGCTACGCCCTCTACGGACTGCTGATCCGCCGCTGGCAGCTGCCGTTCGGCCCCTGGCTCAATCTCTATATGCAGATCCTGCTGGCAGTATTGCTGCTGGTACCGGTTGCTCTAAGTGCCGATTCGCTGGCGGTACCGGCCGAAGGGTGGGGGCTGGTGTTGTTTGCCGGACTCGCCTCCTCCCTGCTGGCCGCCTATAGCTGGATGCGTGCACTCGTCTGCCTCGGGGCAGCTCGCGCCTCAGTCTTTATGAACCTGCTGCCACTCTGTACTGCCCTGATCGCCGTTATCACTCTGGGGGAGCCAATCCACGGCTATCACCTGCTGGGCGGTGGCCTCATCATCGGCGGGGTGATCGCCTCCCAGTGGAAGAGGCGTGCTCCGCTGGTCGCCAGCGAAGCCACCTGAGATCACACCTCATCAAGTAACAACAAGGGAGCCGCTGGCTCCCTTGTTGTTTACACGTGCGTGTTGGCATCCACCGGGGTCTCAGCCCGCCCTACGCCAACGGTAGCGCCGCTCCGGCCGCCCCCGCTGACCATAGTTGAGATCCACATCCACCCGATCTTCCGACTCCAGATACTCCAGATAGCGGCGCGCCGTGGTGCGGCTGAGCGACAAGCGCAGCGCCACCGTGTCGGTGGAGAAGACGTTCTCCGGTTCACCGGCCAGCAGATCCAGCACCTGACGCAGGGTAATGCTGTCGATCCCTTTGGGGGTGACACGCATCTCCTTGATCTGGGAGCGTCCCCCCTTGCCCAGCAGTTTGTCGAGATCTTCCTGCTCCAACCGGCCACGCTCGCACAACCGGCTGTGCAGTTGCAGGATCTCGTCCAGACTCTGCTGGATGCGAAACAGTCGCAATGGCTTGATGACGTAGTCATGAACCCCCAGATTGAGGGCCTGCTGGATGGTCTCTACATCCCGCGAGGCGGTCACCATGATGACATAGGCTTCGCGGTTGTGGCTGCGCAAGCGGCTCACCCACTCGAGGCCGGAGCCGTCAGGCAGGGAGACATCCACCAGCAGCAGTTGGGGCACCACACCGGCCATCATGGCATCGGCTTGAGCCAGGGTGCCAGCCCGCCCCAGCAGGGAGAAACCGGAGGTAGCCGCCACCAACTCTGACAAGATGGCACCGATCCGATCGTCATCTTCAATAACAAGCGTGATTATTGGGTCCATGGCTCACATTAATTGGTTTTTATTCAAGTAGATACCAAACAGGGTGGTCTGTTCGGCAGTTCGCCGCCATTCTATCACACCCTCGCGCCGACCTACTGTCTCCTTGACCAGAAAGAGGCCTACCCCGTGATCGCCGCTCTGACGACTCACACCGTAATCAAACAGATGATCAGCCAGATCTTCGTCAACCCCTTCACCACTGTCCTCCACTTCGATCACCAGTCGCCGCCCCACGTCACAGAGAGAGAGCAATACCCGGGGCGGACGCTGCTGGCGGTTGCGCCAGGCCGCCTGCAGGCCGTTGTCCAGCAGGTTACCAATGAGAGTGATGAGATCGGCCGAGACTGAAGCCGGATACTCCGCCAACGCCGAATCGGGATCGAGTTCCAGCGTCACCCCCAACTCGCGGGCCCGGCTGAACTTGCCGAGAATAAGCCCCGCCACCGGCTTGTTATCGATCAGCCGCAACAGCTCCTGCAGCATGGTCTGGCACGCCTCGTTCTCCTGCTGGATCAGCTCCACCGCCTGATCCACATGACCCAGTTGCAGCAGGCCGGAGAGGCTGCTCAGCTTGTTGGCAAACTCATGGCTCTGCATCCGCAGCATCTCGGCATACTGGCGCAGGTGGGTCACCTGCACCCCGAGACTGGCCGCCACTTCAGGACGACTGAAAATAAGCAGCCGCCCCGGCGTCTTGCCCTGCACCGCCTGCCAACGGCCAACAAAATCATCGCCCTGAATGGTGAAACTCACCTCGCCCGCCTCCTGCTCCAGACAGGGAGCGAGAGGGGGTACCAGCTCGGGCAACGATTGCCCCAGCAGGGCATGACGCCCGGTGGCGGGTAACCGCAGCTGATAGCTGGCAGTGCTGTTGATCATGCTGATATTGCCGCTGCTATCGAGGGCGATGACCCCCTCGGTGATATGTTCCAGCACCAGATCTTGAAGGGTGAAGCGGCGCACTATGGTCTCGGGCTCCAGATCGAGCAAGGTCTTGCGCAGCAGATATTGAACCCAGAGCGCCAGCAGCAAGCCGCACCCCAGCACGGCCACGATGGCACAGATGAGCAGGGCAACCCGCTCCATATATATGCCCTCGACCTTTTGCATCAAATAGCCGACCACCACGGCCCCCATGGTGCGGCCATCCGCCCCCAGCACCGGTGAGAAACAGCGGATCGCCAGCCCCATGGTGCCCCGATCTCTGGAGCAGTAACTGCGCCGCTCCTGCAATGCTGGCCAGATATCCTCCCCCCGGAACTTCTGGCCGATCAATTCGGGGCGGGGATGGCTGAGACGACGACCATGCTCGTCAGTCACCACCATATAGGTGGCATCGGTACGGCTGCAGATCCCCTCCACATAGTCGCGCAGGGTCGGGTCACTGCCCTGCTGCAGGGCAGTGACCACTCGGGTATCCGCGGCCAGAATACGAGCCAAATCGCCGCCTTTATCCTCCAGATTGCTCTCCAGAATATGGCGAATGAACAGTGCGAGCAGACTGCCCAGAATGATGATCAGCAGCAGGGAGAGCCCCAAAGAGAGGGTGACCAGCTGATGGCGAAGTTTCATGCACAAACCTTAAAACGTCAGGACGCAACCCAATAGTGCGGATGCCACCAGGTCTGGTCAATCAAAGGTGACGGATCACCGCTAAAATCGGCCAATCCCTCCTCACGGGCGCAGAGCGCCACCGCCCTGGCGACCGCGCGGGCCACCTCCCCCACCTGCTCGATGGGGGGCAGCAATCGCCCAGTCAGCAGCGGATAGGCACCGACCGCCCGAACCGCGGCCAGCAACATGCCATCGCTGATGCGGCGCGCCTTGACGGCGCAGGCTCCGAGGCCAATCCCCGGAAAGACATAGACGTTGTTGCACTGGGAGACCACCCGCCGCTCGCCCGCTACCGTCACCGGCGCAAACGGGCTGCCGGTGGCCAGCAGGGCGCGGCCATCGGTGGCGGCCCACACCTGCTCGGGCGTTGCCTCGGCGCTGCGGGTCGGGTTGGAGAGCGGCAGGATCACCGGCTGCTCGCACACCTCGCCCATCGCCTGCAGCACCTCTTGAGTAAAGAGGCCACCCTGACCGCTCACCCCGATCAGCACCGCCGGTCGCACCTGACGGATGGTCTCCAGCAGCGAACCGCAGGCCTCGCTCACCTCGCGGGCAAAGGGCTGCTGGGCGCGGGTCAGAGTGGCACGATCGCGGCAGACCACCCCATCCTGATCAAACAGCCAGACCCCGCTGTGACTCCCCGCCAGCTGGGCCAGCATGGCAGCAATGCCGCAACCGGCCGAGCCAGCACCGACGATCAGCACGGGCGCATCGCACAGAGCAGTACCCGCCTGCTGCAACCCGGCCAGCACGCAGGCAGAAGCGACCGCCGCCGTCCCCTGAATGTCATCGTTGAACATGCAGAGCTCGTCGCGATAGCGGCTCAGCAGGTTGGCGGCGTGCTTGCCGGCAAAATCTTCAAACTGCAGTACTACCTGCGGCCAGCGCTTGCGAATGGCAGCCACCACCTTGTCCATGAAGTGGTAGTAGCTCTCGCCGTCGATGCGCGGGGATTGCCAGCCGAGGTAGGAGTCATCCTCCAGCAACTCGGGGTTGTTGGTGCCCACATCAACGCACAGCGGCAGGGTGCGCGCCGGGTTGATGCCACCCGCGGCAGAGTAGAGCGCCAGCTTGCCGATGCAGATCCCCATGCCGCCGATACCGAGATCGCCGAGCCCCAGTACCCGCTCGCCATCGGAGATGACGATCACGTCCACCTCCTGCTCCACCGACTCGAGGATGTCGTCAAGATCGTCCCTGTCATGCCAGGAGAGATAGAGGCCGTGGCTGCGCAGATAGAGGTCGCTGTGACGCTGACACGCCTCCCCCACCACCGGGGTATAGATGATCGGCAGCAGCTCCGGCAGGTGGTGGCGCACCAGATCGTAAAAGAGCACCGGGTTGTCCTCCTGCAGCTGGCGCAGCAGCAGATGCTGGTCAAACGGACTCTGCATGGCGCTGACCAACCGGTAGATCCGGCGTCGCTGCTGGGAGAGGGACTCCTCCTTGTGGGGCATGCGACCCCGCACGCCCTGACGCTTGCGTTCGGCATAGGGGAGGCTGGTGCCCATCATGATGTCGTTCATGTCTGTTTCCTGTATTCAGTGATCAAGCGAGCAGAGAGATAAGCGCGGTAGCCAAAATCAGCATCACGGCACCGCCGAGACGGGAGGAGATCTGGGCAAAGGGCATCAGCTTCATCCGCTGAGCCGCCGAGAGCACGGCTACGTCGCCAGTACCGCCCATGTTGGCCATGCAGAGTCCGCCGGTGATGGCTGCCTCGATGGGATAGAAGCCAATCATCTTGCCGACCAGCGCGGCACCGAGGGCACCGCCAATCACGGTCACCATGACCAGCACGAAGTAGCTGATGGAAAAAGCGCTGATCAGCTCCGGAATACTGGTGTAGGCGACACCGATCCCCACCAGCAGCGAGGGGGTCAGGTTGCTCACCACAAACTGATACCAGTCGGCCGCCGCCTGCTCATAACGGCGCGGCAGCACGCCGCTCACCTTGATAAAGGCGACCGCCAGAATCATCAGGGCGAAGGGGTGCATGGGGATAAAGTTGCCAAGCAGCGAGCCCAGTACAAACATGCTGGAGCTGATAAACAGGCCCATCCCCAGACTCTGCAGAGTCGGCGCTTCGGCCTGCTCGTCAGCGATGCGCTGGCTATTCTCTTTGACCATCAGCTTGCCGTTGCCGGTCAGGGAGGGGTAGCGGCGACCAAGGCGCGCCAGCAGGGAGCCCACCAGAATGGCCAGGGTGTTGGCGATCACCACCGCCGGTACCATGCGTGACAGCAGATCCGCACTGGACATCTGCATCGGGCCGGAGAGGATCTCCACCAAAGGCACCGCGCCCGCCCCCATGCCGCCGCCCATGATCGGCAAACCAATGAGCAGCACCGCATTCTTGAAGCCGTACCCCATCAGGGAGCCGACCAGACCAACGCTCAGCAGCGCCAGCGCGACGCCGCCAAGAATGACCGGCAGATAGCGCATGGCGGCATTTTTCAGCAAAGCGCCGCTCATGCCGAACACAGAGCCGGTAACCAGGCTGGCGATAAAGAAGTTGAGAAAGCCCCCCTCCTTCATAAAGTTGGTGATGACCTGTCCGGCCTGCACCGGCAGCAGCTGATATTCGAACAGGGCAGCACCGCCGAAGATGGCGAGGATGGTGCCGCCCCCCAGATATTCACGGATCGGCATGATCCGCTCACCCAGCTCGGTCAGCAGGGTACCCAGCACGAACATCAGCGCCAGCGCCCCGACCATGCCGAGCGGAAGCGAACCGTTCCAGCCGGAAAAGAGAACGCAGGTCGCCAACCCGAGAAATATAAAGAGCGGCATACCGGCAATTTGGTGGCCGCCCATAAAAGCGGCCTTTTCTTGTGTGGTTTGTAGGGTAGAGAGGTTTTTCATTGTTATGGTCTCTGCGTGTGATTGTGGCCGCTACTTTATTGATCCCCCTCGCCCTTGTCGGTTAGCCAGGCTGCAAAGCCATATAAAAACATTAAAAACTTAAACATCATGGTGCCGCCAAACTGCGCAGCTCAATAGATCACCATGCCACCGAAATCCGACCCGACAAGGAAATTGGAATAGAAAACGAGCGACATGAATAGCGGTTATTTTGGTGATCAGCAGTAATAGTGATGCGATGATCTATCCCCTTTCGGGAAATAACAGAGTCAGATGGCAAACCCTGCGACCATTTATCCTCACAAAACCTGTGAGTGATTATCCGCAGGTCACGTCATCGCGATGATGCGAGCGCCACGGCAGGCCGTATCAAGGTTTGTGCGAGAGCGCAGGCAGCAAGCCAAGCGAGATGAAAAATGGTGGGAGGAGAGATACAAGGAAGATCATTGAAATAGTGATGAGTCAAGCCAGCGAACACCACAGCACTGGCTTGAGCTCACAAGGTTCACACACGGTCAGGTCTATTCTGCCAACAACATTGGAATATTGGCGGGGTCAAAATCATGACTGATATCGGTACTGCTGACCGCATCATCCCGATTCACGCCATAAGGTGACTCTGCACCATATTCCCTATCACTCAGCAGAGTTTCAATTGCCAGATACACACATCCACTGTCATATCCATCCACAACCCGTTTCCCCCTTTTTTATAACCCCATCTATATTAGCGGATAAAAAATGAGCCGCTCGCTGAACCTGAAAATTTTCTGAAAATAGTGGCCAATATCACCAAACCGGCATGTGGAATCCCGCTAAGCAAATAGCTGTGACCCATATTCACCAGGAACAGAAATTCAGATTCCGATGAACCTCATTTTCTTCCCTGATAGCCCAGCCTGAAAAGATGGCGCATCATTGCCATTTACTTAGCCTGCTAACTAAGTATAATGCTTAGCATGCTAAGTAAGTCGAGAGGACTAAATGACGGATCTGGAAAGGTTGCGCGAGCTATCGCTCGCCGAGCAAGTGGCACGTATGCACCGATTATGGCGCACCGCGGCCGAGCTGGAGCTTGCTCCTTTGGGTCTGACCCATCCCCGTTGGAGTGCACTCTGGCGACTCTCTCGCATGGGAGGCAATGTCAGCCAAAAAAACCTGGCCAATGCCCTCGAAATAGAGCTCCCGTCTCTGATGCGTACCCTGGGCCAGCTGGAGGAGCAAGGGCTGATCGAGCGCCACTGCTGCAGTCAGGACAAACGAGCCCGCATCGTGAGCGTCACACCATCTGGTCAAAAGCTGCTCGATCAACTTTCCGATCACTTCATGAAACTGCGCAGAGAGCTGCTGGGAAATATAGATGAGCAGACGCTGCGTCTGTTTGAAGAGACGGTGCAACAGATCTCGGCCAATGCCATTAGCAAAATCGAACAACACCAAGATAAACAGGTCGGAGACGAGCTCAGCCCGTCCAATGCCGAGGCTGCAGAAGAGAGAGAATAAGATGACCCCGGATCAACAATTTGCCCGCTGGATCAAATGGTCCATCGCTGGCTTTGCAACACTTTTTGCCTATTTTCTGATGGCAGATCTGCTGATGCCCCTCACCCCCCAGGCAATGGCAACCCGGGTTGTCACCAAACTGGCGCCTCAGGTTAGCGGCAAAGTAATCGATGTCGCTGTTCACAATAACCAGCGAGTAAAAAAGGGAGACCTGCTATTTACCCTGGCTCCAGAACCATTCGAACTGGCCGTGGAGCAGGCACAACTGGCACTGGCTCAAGCTGAGCAACAAAACCACGAGCTGGATGCCGCCCTGACCGCAGCCGCCGCCGACATCAACGCCAGAGAGACCCTTGCCAGCCAGAGATGGCGGGAAGCGGAACGGACAGATGCCCTGTTCCAGCGCCACATGATTTCTCTGCAACAAAAAGATGAAGCCGACAGCGCCCTGCGCAGTGCCCAAGCCAATCTGCGGGCGAGTCAGGCAAAACTGGCACAGCTCAAAGCGAGTCGCGGCTTGGGAGGCGATGACAATCTGTTGTTGCGCCAGGCTCGCAACAAACTGGCACAGGCAAAGCTGGCACTCGCTTACAGCCGGGTACATGCAGATCAGGATGGCACCATCACCAACCTGCAGCTTAAACCAGGCAGCATAGCCACCACGGGTAACCCCCTGCTGGCGCTGGTATCAGAGCAGGTAGACGTGATCGCCGATTTTCGGGAGAAGAGCCTGCGCTATGTTGGGGAGAATACCCGGGCACTGGTTGCCTTCGATGGGAAACCGGGCCAGCTCTACGCTGCACGGGTGAGCAGCATGGATGCCGGCGTCAGTGCTGGCCAGTTTGATGCCAACGGTCGGCTGGCAGCACCGGTGGAATCGGATCGCTGGGTGCGGGATGCCCAACGGATGCGCCTGCATCTGGAGCTGGACACTATGCCAAGCAACCTGCCAGCCGGGGCCCGGGCGACCGTCCAGTTGCTGCCAGAAAATCCGCTGACCGCCCTGCTGGCTCGTGGCCAGATCCATCTGCTCAGTCTGCTGCACTATGTCTACTAATACTGGGTCTACTGATACCGTGTCGACTAATACCGCAGGAGCTATCCACTCGGGCTCCTCTCCTGCCAGCGGGCCGACTCGTTCAACCGGTGAAGCGCTCATCAATCTCTGGCACCGGCCCCTTACGACCAACGACTTGCGCCAGTGTCTGCGCATCGCGTTTGGCTGTACCACGGGATTTTTGCTATGCAAGCTGTGTAACTGGAATTACGGGGTTTTCTACACGGTCACGCCCATGCTGTTGCTGGGCATTGTCCCCGTGATGAACGGCCATGCCGCACGCCAGATTATTGCCGCATCATCTATCAGTGGACTGGAAGTGGGATTACTGGGAGGGCTATTTGGCAGTCATCCGGGGTTGATGACACCGATCGCCTTTCTGCTGTTTTTCTACCGGTTTACTGCCATGTCGCGGGGCAGCCTGTTTCTGTTCGGTGCCTATGGCGTGCTGACGCTCAGCATCATGCTGCACTTTGCCAGCTACCCACAGCTCAATCTCAATGAGCTGATCTTCAACAACTTCAGAGCCTGTGTCTTGTCGGTGTTAATTGCCTACACAATGACCGCACTCATACCGGATGTAACAGAGCGCCCCAAACATGTGCCACATCCCAAGGCCCCGCACAGAATGCGCCATGAGGCCCTGTTAGGCGCCACTGTCGCAACCCTCTCGTTTCTTACCTTTCAGGTTCTAAACCTAAACGATTCCCTGTCGGCACAAGCAGCAACCATCCTGATGCTGTTTCCCATGCACTGGAATGGAGCCCTGAGTGATGCCAAAAAACGGGCCATGGGAACCCTGCTTGGCGCGACATTCGGGCTGCTCGGTCAAATAGTGCTCTATGACTGGTCTGGCCAGCTACTGCTGATCGCACCGCTACTCTGGCTCGGGGCCATGCTGTTCAGTCACGCTCACGTAAAAGAGGCAAGCGGGTCTGGCGTAGGTTTTGGCGCAACCACCACCCTGGGCATTCTGTTCGGCCAGTCTCTCACCCCGGGTAACGATCTGGTGTTCAGTGCCTTCTACCGGGTAAGCAGCATACTGTGCGCCATCATCGCTACGCTGGTAGCCTGTTACCTCATTCACCAGTTACTCAACCGCTTTGAAGCAACCCGTTTCGGACATTGACAGCGGTTGTCGGCCCTGAGTTTTCAGCGCAAAGAGCCACTCACATTTCCCCCGCCTGATGGCGGGGCTTTTTGAGCTGTTGCTTTGGATCCACAGTGCCAGACAGGTGCTAACCACGCTAATTCAGGCCGTATCTAAACCAAGAGCCGCCGAACCCAGAGCACTTGCTGAAAAAATGGCAGAGTTACCCCCTTGGCCGACAGCACGCAGCGCCTCTCTCCCCATCCGGACATCAAGCGACGCAACAATTGCACAAAGGGATTACAGCGGTACATCAAGCTGGTAGGCTCAGGGCCGTATGACATCCAAGGAGCCGCAACCATGAATAATGCTCATCTGATGGTCGCCAGTGCACTGGTGCTTGGCCTGCTCACCGGCTGCAGTCAGGGCAATAGCCTCACCGTCACCGGTGGTGACCCCATCAGTTACCAGTGTGAACAAGGTAAAAAGGTGCAGGTGCGCTACTTCTCTCTCTCCGACGATAGCCTCAACTTTATCAAGCTGTCGCTGCCGGACGGCAAGGACTATACCCTGCCCCAGGCAATGTCCGCTTCAGGAGCACGTTATACGGACGATCACGAAGCCGTCTGGTGGAACAAGGGGGATGAGGGCTTTGTCGAAATGCGTGACGACAACGGTGAGTGGCAGACCGTCTATCGCGACTGCAAACAACAATAAACGTGACCCCGGCCTGGCCGGGGTCTCTGCTGCAATGAAGGAGGATCAGTTTATCTCGATGTCGAAGCGATTGGTCACCTCGACTGGCACCGCATCCGGATTGTCATCTCCCGGGCTGTAACGCATCCGGGAGAGGGTCGCCAGCGCGCTCTGCTCCAGTTCACCCGGGGGCTCCGCGGCCACCACCACCGGCTTGATCGGTCTGCCATTGGAGTCGATCAGATAACGTACCTCCACATACCCTTTCACCGGTTTGACAGGAAATTCTGGCTCATCCTCGCCAAAAAATGAGAACTGGCGATCCTGTATCCAGTAACGGGAGAGCTGATCAAGCGGGATCGCGATCGGCGTGCGATCCTGTGCGACCTCCGGCCGGGAGGTACACCCCAACAGCAGTGACAGCATGGCCCCCAGCCACAATCCCCTTGATATCATGTAACGCTCCTTGTCTCTCTGTACCGCCTGTCGGCTGGCTGACAATACACTGGTCAGTGACCAATCCTACCGAAAAAGTCTCCATATGGACATAAACAAAAGGCCAATCCGCGAGGATTGGCCTTAGGGTCATGATGCAGTCAACAAATAGCTGTGTTGCAGGCGGTGAGGCCCCAGACAAGGTTCAGGAAGCAAACAGACAGGGGATCCGCTCGCCACTCTCGCGCCAGGCATTGAGGTCGTGGATCTGCTGATTGCTGCTGCCCCGCCAGAGCAGACCGGGATCAGCCAGCGCTTTCTCAAACCGGCCATCCACCAGCACATCAAGTAAGGCCACCAGCTCGCGCTGGACAACCGAGAGTTCGCCAAGCTGGTAACCGGTCCAGCACCAGATATCCTTGCCCGGACACTCGGCACGCACCCGCTGCACCAGCGCCAGTACGTAGGGCACATTGGCCGGGTGGAGCGGATCACCGCCGGAGAGCGATAGCCCGCGCCGCTTGATGCGCGTGTCATTGAGGTCGCTAATGATGCGATCGCTCATCGCCTCATCAAACGGCAGACCACCATCGAGCCGCAACGTGCTCTGGTTATAGCAGCCAGGGCACTGGTGCTCGCACCCCGAAACAAACAGAGTAGCGCGGGTGCCGGGGCCGTTGATCACATCGACCGGATAGTATTTGTGGTAATGCATCACTTGTTTCCTGCTTCGTTCACGGGACAGCGGCGTGGCTGCCGCCCTCCAATGAAAATGGCCCCTTGAGTCAGGGGCCAGCTCTTCATCGCTTGTGCGCTCACATATGTTTGACGCGACGCTTCACCTCTTCCTGCTTGCCCGCATTGAAAGGGCGCGCATCTGGGCTGCCGAGGTAGCCACAAACCCGGCGGGTCACCGACACCTTGGCGGGATCATGATTACCGCAGCGGGGGCAGGTAAAGCCCTTGGAGGTGCACTCGAACTCGCCGGTGAAGCCACAGTCGTAGCACTCGTCGATAGGCGTGTTGGTACCGTAGTAGGGCACCTTGTCATAGCTGTAGTCCCAGACGTTCTCCAGCGCTTCCAGGTTGTGCTGAATGTTGGGGTACTCGCCATAGCAGATGAAGCCGCCGCTGGCGATAGGCGGATAGGGTGCCTCAAAGTCCAGCTTGTCGTACGGATTGACCTGCTTCTCCACGTCGAGGTGGAAGCTGTTGGTGTAGTACCCCTTGTCGGTCACACCAGATACCACGCCAAACTCCTTGGCATCGATACGGCAGAAACGGGTGCAGAGGTTCTCGCTCGGAGTGGAGTAGAGGCTAAAGCCATAGCCGGTCTCCTCTTTCCACTCATCGGTCGCAGCCTTGAGGCGCTCGATGATAGCGATCGCCTTTTGGCGCAGGATCTCGCTATCGAACAGATGGGTTTCACCACCAAACAGCGCATTGATGGTCTCGTGTACCCCGATGTAACCCAGCGAGATAGAGGCGCGGCCGTTCTTGAAGATTTCGCTGACGTTGTCATCGGCCTTCAGGCGAACACCACAAGCCCCTTCCATATAGAGGATCGGAGCAACCCGAGCCTTGACGCCGTCGAGGCGTTCAATGCGATACATCAGCGCCTTCTTGGCGACTCGCAGGGCGGCATCCAGACGATCCCAGAAGTCCGCCTCATCGCGAGACTTGAGCGCAATACGCGGCAGGTTGAGGCTCACCACACCAATGTTGTTACGGCCTTCGTGGATCAACTCACCATTCTCTTCGTAGGCACCGAGGAAAGAGCGGCAACCCATGGGGGTCTTGAAGGAGCTGGTCACTTTCACTACCTGGTCGTAGTTGAGGATGTCCGGATACATCCGCTTGGAGGCACACTCCAGCGCCAGTTGCTTGATGTCGTAATTGGGATCACCCTGCTTGTGGTTGAGGCCATCCTTGATGGCGAACACCAGTTTCGGGAACACGGCGGTCTTCTTGTTCTTGCCAAGGCCTGCAATGCGATTGCTGAGGATAGCGCGCTGGATCAGCCGCGACTCCCAGCTATCCCCCAGGCCAAAGCCAAAGGTGACGAACGGGGTCTGACCGTTGGCGGTGTGCAGGGTGTTGACTTCATATTCCAGCGACTGGAAGGCGTCGTAGCACTCTTTCTCGGTGCGAGCCATGGCATAGGCTTCCACATCGGCGATGCCCCACTCCTGGGCCACTTCGCGGTGCTTCTGCCAGCTGATAGTCACATAGGGGGCCAGCACTTCATCGATGCGATTGATGGTGGTGCCGCCATAGATGTGGCTTGCTACCTGGGCGATGATCTGGGCGGTGACGGCAGTGGCGGTGCTGATCGATTTCGGGGTATCGATCTCCGCATTGCCCATCTTGAAGCCGTGGGTCAGCATCCCCTTCAGATCGATCAACATGCAGTTGAACATCGGGAAGAACGGAGAGTAGTCGAGATCATGGAAGTGCAGATCACCGCTCTCGTGAGCCTGAACTACATCACGGGGCAGCATGTGACTGGTGGCATAGTGCTTGGCGACGATGCCGGCCAGCAGGTCGCGCTGGGTCGGAATGACCTTGGAATCTTTGTTGGCGTTCTCGTTAAGCAGAGCCGCATTGGTCTGCTCGACCAGCCCCCGGATCTCCTGCGCCAGGCGACCGCGCGCCTCACGGGCCTGATCGCGATCGTGGCGATATTCGATATAAGCACGGGCAATGGCCTTGTCGTCGGAAGCCATCAGATGGTTTTCAACCCGGTTCTGGATCTCGTGAATATCTACCTCACCACGACCTTCCAGCTCCTGACTGACCGCATTGGCAACGCGGGAAGCCAGATCAGAATTGGCCTGATTGACCGCTTCTGCAGCGCGACTGACAGCCTCTGCAATCAACTGGGCATTAAATGGTGCGCGACATCCGTCACGTTTGATCACAACCGGTTTCATCGATTTTCCCCGTTAAAAGGCCAGGCAATTGCCTCTGGCTCACCCTTGTTAGATCCCCTTCCCTGCATCTCGTCCTGGACGCAAACAAATTCAGCCGAGGCTTGAAAAGCCTGGGCTGAAGAGAGGAAGGGAACAGCTTATGCACAGCTTAATAACACTACATATAGGGATTAAAACTGAATGCACGCCTATATGTGGTGTCTATTAGGCACCAAAGTGTGGCTGTATTTCTTGATCCAGAACAGGGTTTTCGGCGAGCGGGACAGTTCCCGACCACCCATAAAAAGCCTCAAAAAAGAGCCACCTCAAGTGTGGTGCGGGCTAGCGTCCGATCCTGCAACCAGAAAAAAAGTGGCCGTCATTACTCCGATTTTTGGGATGACAGTTCCAGCCAAAACCGCACATACTGAGCAGGTGCACACTATTGAACGACATGGGACTCCTTATGATCAAATCCCTGCTGTTACTACTGCTCACCGTCATCCCCCTGCCACTGTTTGCCGCCCATATTCTGGTGATCAGCAGTTACCACCCCGAATACCTGTGGGACAAAAGCTACAACGAAGGTTTGGTCAATGGCTTGCAGGGCCAACACCAGATCTCTCACTTCTATATGGATACCAAACGCCATCCACGGGAAGAGTTTGACGATATCGCCCAGCAGGCGATTGCCTTCTATCTCAAGAGCAAACCG
This sequence comes from Aeromonas sp. MdU4, assembly GCF_041929505.1. NCBI lineage: Bacteria > Pseudomonadati > Pseudomonadota > Gammaproteobacteria > Aeromonadales > Aeromonadaceae > Aeromonas > Aeromonas sp. MdU4. Next base: position 60,921 of record NZ_JBHFMW010000028.1, read on the forward strand.
GATCTGGTGGTACTTGGCGATGACAACGCCATCAACTATCTGGCCAACGAAATAGCCTCACTCGGTACGCCGGTGGTCTTTCTCGGTATGAATGAAAACCCGCGCCTCAAAGGATTTGTCGGCCACCCCAAGATCACCGGGGTGCTGGAGCGTCCCCTGCTCAAACGCAACATCAGCGAGATAAGCCAGATGATGGGGGGGCTCGACAAAGCGCTGGTACTGTTTGATTCCAGCAATGTGGCACTCACCGCTCTCGAAGACGAATTCAAGACCCAGACTGAGCTGCGTATTGGCCAAACCAGGGTCAACAGCCAGCTGATAGGTGACTACGATCTCTGGCAAGAAGCGGTGCTGAACAGCAAAAAGAATGGCTATCAAGCCATCTTTCTCGGCCTCTACCACACGCTGGTTGACGATAATGGCAAGCATGTGAGCGAACAGACGGTACTAGAGTGGACCAGCGCCAACACGCCGGTGCCGCTCTTCTGTTTCTGGGAGTTTGCCGTCGGCAAGGGGATGGCCATCGGTGGCCTGGTGCTGGATGGCCACGATCAGGGACTGCAAGCGGCCTCTCTGATCAACTCGATACTGGAAGGGGTTTCCCCTAAAACCCTCTCTCCCCGTGCAGCCCTGCGCGGCGAATATGTCTTCAGCAAAAGCGAGCTGGACCGCTGGCAGCTCACGGTGCCCGACAAGTGGCGCCACAAGATCCTCTGGCGTGAGTAAAGAGAATGAACCCGGCTCATAGGCCGGGTTCAACTTGTATGGGTCATCCTGTTTGGCGGTTATTTGCGCCTTAGCTGGCCACCAGCGGCAGGGAGAGGCGCTTGGCCAGTGCCTGGAAGTGCTGGCTCACTTCCGCCCCGAACAGGGGGTCACCAATAGCGCGGTTTTGCCAGTTTTGCTCCAGATGACGCCAGTCATCCTCGGTCAGCGAGTCGCGCAGATGCGGGAAGATCACCCCTTCTTCGTAGTTCATGTGCGCTTCTTGCAGCTCAACAAAACGTTCCAGCTTGGCGGTGAACTGATCGAGCGGGATCACTGCATCCATCAGGATCATCTCCACCATCTCTTTGAGATCGGCCCCCGCCTCCAGCAGCTTGACGTGCTCCTCCTGCAGCCGGTTGGCCACCTCCCCCTCTACCACCCGATATTTCAGGTAGTAGTCATAGATGAGATCCTCTTTGGGGTGATGGTACTTGTCAGAGACCTCCCGCAGATAGTCGATAACATCGCGCACCAGAAAGTAGCTGATGGGTTCTTCGGCATGGATAGCCACCAGCTTGTGCTTGAGCAACTCCAGTAGCCGGGCGATGTTGAGATGATCCTTGTGCAGACTCGCTAACATGGGCACTCCTTTGCGCTGAAATAAGATGATATTTTCCTGAGTATACAATCATTTGCCGCCCAAACTTTGGGCTCAATCAAGTGGACTGCAGACAGATCTCCACTCTATCGGACTCTTGCCCTGTTGCTCCAGCAAGCGATTGGTCTCGCTAAAGTGGCCGCAGCCGATAAAACCGCGGTGGGCAGAGAGGGGGCTCGGATGTGGCGCAGTCAGCACATAGTGGCGCTGACGATCGATGAAACGACCCTTCTTCTGGGCGTGAGCGCCCCACAGCAGGAACACCACCCCCTGACAGCTGGCATTGATCTGCTCAATGACCCGATCGGTGAAGGTCTCCCAACCCAGATGAGCGTGAGAATGAGCCTGACCAGCCTGAACCGTCAACACAGTATTGAGCAGCAAGACCCCCTGTCTGGCCCAGGATTCGAGGAAACCGTGATTGGGAGTGACAAATCCTGGCAGGTCCCGTTGCATCTCTTTATAGATGTTGACCAACGAGGGCGGAGTACGGACCCCGGGCAAAACGGAGAAGCAGAGACCATGTGCCTGGTTGGGGCCATGGTAGGGATCCTGACCCAGGATCACTACCTTGATCTGATCCAGTTCGGTCAGCTTGAAGGCATTGAACACATCGGTAGCAGGCGGATAGATCACCTTGCCCGCTTCCCGTTCAGCTCTGACGGTCGCCAGCGTACTCTTGAAATAGTCCTGCTCTTTCTCAGAGCCAATTACATCACTCCAGGTCAGCACCCCGGCCTCCTCACTTGATACGGCGAAGGGCTCAGAATAGGGGGGCAGCCCGCAAGACGCAACCGTGACTCACACTTTCCAAAGCTTGGCGAGACGCCCTGAGCGTTCCAGCTTATGCAAACCGGCATTGAATAGCAGCATCAGACGCCGGGCATCGGGATCGGCCTTGCGCATCAACAGATAGCCGGGTTGAGACCAGATAGGATCAGGGGCTCCCATCAACTTCAGCGGTTGAGGGTGACGCAACATCATCTGCTGCAACAACGCCTGGGCCACCTGCTCATCCATCATCACATAGCGAATACGTCCGGAGATGAGCTTCTCCAGATTCTCTTCATCAGAATCTGACCACTCCAAAGCCAACTCGGATTGACGAGCGGCAAAACCATCTCCGTAAAAATAGCCACGGGTAACGCCTATCGGCTCTCGCGCCAGCTCTCCCAGATTGACCTGCGGAGAACCCGCCAAGGTAAAGAGGCGAGTAGTGAAATCGCCCAGTGAAGCGGAGAGATAGAAAGCCTGTTCACGCTCGCGGGAACGAAACCAGGGCATGGTGACAACATAGCGACCATCCAGTGTCCGCTTGTAAGCCTCAGCCCAGGAGTAGAAATGAAAACTGACATCAAGCCCTTCGGCGGCAAATGCTTCGCGCACCACTTGGCAGAGAAAGCCCTGCTGAGGCAAAGACTCACTGATATAGGGTGGCCACTCGCCCACCGCGATCCGCACCGTCTCGGCACGAGCCAACCCGAAAAAAGCCAAATATCCAATCAGAGCCAGATAACCCCATCTTTGCCACCTTGTTCTCACCCGTCACTCTCCTTGTCATTTTTTTCACCTGAGTGTAGCCAACTCCCTTACCGAAATCGGAAAAAAACCAATAAGGTGTAGTTAAATTACTAGATTACAAAGATAAAAGATGCATAATTTGTATATCTTACAAAAACAGAAAAATGACCTATTTTTGATTCAACTCAAGAATTTAATCCCATCCAAATGGGGATTTGTCGGATTTTGTTGATCTAGATCAATTTTGGTAATATTACCACCGTGGTATATATGACGCCATCAAAGTAAAGGTGTAAGGCAAGGGCCCTTTAAGTCATCGCCATCGACGGTAGCTTAAATACATCAGGGTAATTTCCTTACAGTTGGATTCGCGTTCCCATTGAGGAGTCATACCATGATCAAAGGCATTCAAATCACCCAAGCTGCCAACACCGCTCTGCTGAACTCTTTCTGGCTGCTGGACGAAGAGAAGCAACAAGCTCGCTGCATCTGCGCCAAAGGCGATGCTTTCGCTGCCGATCAAGAAGTACAGCTGGCTGACCTGGGTCAGTTCGAATACCGTGAACTGCCGGTTCAAGCCGAACCTGCCGTTGAAGGTGGCCAGCACCTGAACGTCAACGTGCTGCGTCGCGAAACTCTGGAAGATGCCATCGAGAACCCGGAGAAGTACCCGCAGCTGACCATCCGTGTATCTGGCTACGCAGTGCGTTTCAACGCCCTGACCCCGGAACAGCAGCGTGACGTGGTTACCCGTACTTTCACCCAGAGCCTGTAATCAGCGCCCTGCAGTGAATCGCTGATACTTGCCGTATCGGCACAAAAAACGGCCATCTGGCCGTTTTTTTATTGCTCCCGTATCAACCAAAGCGGTCATACGGGAGCACACAACGACTAACTCCTGCTGGCATCCAGTTGCCCGGCCTTACCACCGAGCACAGCATCCATCGTCTTCCCATCCAGCTGCTTGCAATATTTTGCCACCACCACCGTCGCTACTCCGTTGCCAATCAGGTTGGTCAGCGCCCGAGCTTCAGACATGAAGCGATCGATCCCCAAAATCAGCGCCAGCCCGGCCAATGGCAGATGCCCCACTGCCGAAATAGTCGCAGCCAACACGATAAAGCCACTCCCGGTTACCCCTGCCGCCCCTTTCGAGGAGATGAGCAGTACCACCAGCAGCGTGATCTGATGGAACAGATCGAGCGGAGTATTGGTGGCCTGGGCAATAAAGATGGCAGCCATGGTCAGATAGATGGAGGTGCCGTCCAGATTGAAGGAGTAGCCGGTCGGGATCACCAGACCCACTACCGACTTCTGACAACCCAGTTTCTCCATCTTGACCAGCATTCGCGGCAATACGGATTCCGAAGAGGAGGTACCCAGCACGATCAGCAACTCTTCACGGATATAGCCGATAAAACGGAAAATGCTGAACCCGGTGGCCCGCGCAATACTGCCCAGCACGATAAAAATGAAGAAGAGACAGGTCAGATAGAAGCAAGCTATTAACTGGCCCAGTTGCACCAGCGAACCTACCCCATATTTGCCGATGGTAAACGCCATGGCACCAAATGCCCCTATCGGGGCCAATCGCATAATCATATTGATGATGCCGAAAATGACTTGGGAAAAGCTGTCGATCACCCCGAAGATCAGTTTTCCCTTCTCGCCAATATGGTGCAAAGAAAAGCCGAACAGCACAGCAAACAACAGCACCTGCAAGATATTTCCGCTGGCGAATGCACCTATCACGCTACCCGGAATAATATCGAGCATAAAAGCGATCACCCCCTGCGACTTCGCCTGCTCGGCATAGGCAGAGATGGTGCTGGCATCCAGCGTGGTCGGGTCAACATTCATACCTACCCCTGGTTGCAGCAAGTTGACTACACACAATCCAATGATCAGAGCGATGGTGCTGACTACTTCGAAATAGAGCAGCGCAATGGCACCGGTCTTGCCAACTGCTTTCATACTCTCCATCCCGGCAATCCCGGTGACCACTGTGCAGAAAATAACAGGGGCAATGATCATTTTGATTAATTTAACGAAGCCATCCCCCAGCGGTTTCATATCAGCCCCAAGGTCAGGATATATATGCCCCAAAAATACCCCGAGGGTAATTGCGAGCAATACCTGAAAATAGAGGCTGCCAAATATTTTATTTCGCATTATTAACGTCCTGTTAATTTAATTACCCATGTAATGGCCGAAATAGAGATGCAGGGAGCCAGAACGAGATATCTATATATCTCGCCAGCACCATGCTACTCCTGCTACGTCAGCGACCACTCTACATGCAATAAAAAGCAATTCAGAGACATCAATCACACATCAAAATTAACAACATTAACACCACGGCAACCATAAATTGATTGCTCGCAGATTAATTTTTGACTTCAACAAAACGCAACCAATAAAAATGCCCCGCATTGCGGGGCATTGATTTTCAAGGCATTGAACGCCGGGATCAGGCGGACGTATCGAGGGGTTCAAAGCCCTTAATCAGGTCATCGATAGCCTTCATCTGCTTAAGGAAGCCTTCCAGCTTCTCCAGCGGCAGAGCGCTCGGGCCATCACAGCGGGCGATCTTCGGATCCGGGTGGGATTCGATAAAGAGACCGGCCAGACCGACCGCCATACCGGCACGAGCCAGCTCGGTCACCTGCTCGCGGCGACCACCGGAAGCGGCCCCCAGGGGGTCACGACACTGCAGGGAGTGGGTGACATCAAAGATAACCGGATAGCCGCCGGTGCTCTTCTTCATCACACCCAGACCCAGCATGTCCACCACCAGATTGTCGTAACCGAAGTTGGCACCGCGCTCGCACAGGATCAGGCGATCGTTACCGCACTCCTCGAACTTGTCGGTGATGTTCTTCATCTGGCTTGGGCTGAGGAACTGCGGCTTCTTGATGTTGATGACATTGCCGGTGCGGGCCATGGCCTCCACCAGATCGGTCTGGCGCGCCAGGAAGGCGGGCAGCTGGATGACATCGACCACTTCGGCTACCGGCTTGGCCTGATGAGGCTCGTGCAGATCGGAGATCACCGGCATACCGAAGGTCGCTTTCAGCTCCTGGAAAATCTTCATCCCCTCTTCCAGGCCCGGACCACGGTAGGAGTGGATGGAGGAGCGGTTGGCCTTGTCCCAGCTCGCCTTGAAGACAAATGGAATGCCCAGTTTGCTGGTCACTTCCACGTACTTCTCGCACACCGCCATCGCCATGTCGCGAGACTCCAGCACGTTCATACCACCGAACAGCACGAACGGTTTGTCGTTGGCTACGTCGATGTTATTGACCTTGATATTCTTCTGTTCCATCTAAGAGATCCTTAATGAAGGGGCTTGAAGCCAAGCTAACCCGTTGCACCATGGGCACAGCGGCCTTGATATTCTTCTGTTGCAGTTCCCAGCGCTCCTTAATGGAGCGGCTTGGGCCTAAGATCCAGCGCAGCCAGCTGCACTTTCAGCACATCGGCGACCGGATCATCCGGGCATTGTTCAATAAAATATTCAAAATCGTCGGCAGCCTGGCGGGGGCAATCGAGCTGCTCGTAGATAAAACCGCGATCTCGCGTCTCCAGCGGATCGCCCGGCTTCATCCGCAGCAACAGCTCACTGCAGCGCAGCGCCTCGGGCATGCGGTCTTCCCGCAGCAGGGCCCCCTTGCTGACGTTGAGCAGCCGCTCGATGATCTCCCACTGGCCAGAGGGTTGCAGGTAGTCGGGAGTCAGGGTCACCAGATCGCCGAGCGCACCGCGCAGCAGCAGCTCGATGCGAGCCAGACTCAGCTCGTCTCCGGTAAAGGGATCGACATAAACCTCCCCCTCACTACCGGCAAAACTCACCAGAAAGTGGCCGGGGAAGCAGATCCCCTCCACATCGAGTCCAATCTTGCGCCCCAGCTGAATGATGAGGATGCCAAGACTGACCGGGATCCCCTTGCGCTGCAGCAGCACCTGATTGAGATCGCAGTTATTGGCCGAGAAGTAGTCCTGCCAATCACCATGAAACCCGAGGCTGTGATAGAAACCGCGCAGCAGTTGCTGGCGTACCTCGTCGCAGGTGCCCTCTTCGATCTGCTCATCCAGCCACTCATCCAGCAGGGTCAGCTCACGGATCCCCTGCTCGGCCGAACCATAAATCTCATTGCTTATCGACAACGCCAGTTCGGTGATGTCGTGGGCTTCAAAATCGGTCCATTCGTCTATACGTAACATGTTCTTCATGCCTTAACCGAACAAACTCGCCTGTTTGAGCACTGCCAACTTGGCAATAAAGTAGAGCCACCCAAAGGCTCCCAAAAAAGAGCCCCAGCGCACCAGATTGCTCTTGGCCAGCCGCAGCGCCATCGCCACCAAAAACAACAGCGCCAGAATGGCCATCAACTTCTCGCTGAGCCAGGGCGTCGCATTATTGAACGGGTTGAGGTCCAGCGCCACGCAGAGCAGCACGCCGGAGAGCACCACCAGACCATTGAGCCAGCCGCTGACTTTCAACACCTGGCCACTGTAGGCGCGATCAGTACCAGTCTGCACCCAGTAGAAACGGAGCATAAACATCAGCACCGCCCCGGCAATCAGGGTGAAATGCAGCTGTTTGAGCACAAAATACATATTCAATCCTTGCTACGGCTGCCACAACGGCAACCCGGCGTGTCACGCCGATGGTAAATTGAAATATCAGAGAGCCGGGCACTGCCCCAGCGTCACCCTGTCGTTATCCCCATAATCACGCACCGTGGCTACCTCGCCATAGCCGCTATCACGCAGCAACTGACGCACAGCCGCCCCCTGACCCCAGCCATGCTCGAGCAGCAACCAGCCGCCTGGCAGCAGATAAGCGGGGGCATGAGCCACGATGTGGCGGATATCGGCCAGCCCTGCGTCATCGGCAACCAGCGCGGAGCGGGGTTCAAACCGCACATCGCCCTGCTCGAGATGGGGATCGGCGCCATCAATATAAGGGGGATTGGAGACAATCACCGCAAAACGTGGCGCCTTGACGAGATGCGGCTCGTCAAGGGGCTCAAACCAGCTGCCGTCCCGCACCTCGATAGGCAATCCCAGCGCTGCGCTGTTTTCGCGGGCCAATGCGGCGGCATCCGCCATCCGATCCACAGCCCATACATTGAGCTCGGGTCGCTCGGACTTGATGGCCAGCGCAATGGCGCCAGTACCGGTGCCGAGATCCAGCACCGCGCACGGCCCTTGCGGGATCTTCGCCAGCGCCTGCTCCACCAATACCTCGGTGTCAGGGCGCGGGATCAGGGTCGCCGGAGTGACCTTCAGCGGCAGCGACCAGAACTCCCGCTCGCCAACCAGATGAGCAATGGGTTCGCCATTGAGGCGGCGGGCCAGCCACTCCTGCAGGGTCGCCTGCTGGGCGGCATCAAGCTCGCGCTCGGGCCAGGTCATCAGATAGCTGCGACGACAGGCAAGCAGATGACAGAGCAGCACATCGGCATCGGCGCGAGGGGACTCCCCCCCGGCCAGCACGGTCATGATATGGGTACGGGCCTGCTGGATCTGCATCAGTGCCACTCCACTTTAAGGTCACGACACTTAATGCGAGCTTGCCGAATCGCCATTTGCATTAACTGTTCTCGGCCAGCGAGGCGAGCTGATCGGCCTGATACTCCTGCACCAGCGGCGTGATGATGCAATCCAGATCCCCTTCCAAAATTTCGGAGAGGCGGTACAGAGTCAGGTTAATGCGATGCTCGGAGAGACGGCCCTGCGGGTAGTTGTAGGTGCGAATGCGCTCGGAGCGATCACCGGAGCCCACCAGATTGCGGCGGGTGCTCTGTTCGGCGGCGCGGTGGCGTTCATCTTCAGCCGCTTGCAGGCGGGCAGAGAGTACCGACATCGCCTTGGCGCGGTTCTTGTGCTGGGAGCGCTCGTCCTGACACTCCACCACCAGACCGGTCGGCAGGTGGGTGATACGGATAGCCGAGTCGGTCTTGTTGACGTGCTGACCACCGGCACCGGAGGCGCGGAAAGTGTCGATCTTCAGATCAGAAGGGTTGATCTCGATCTGTTCGGCTTCCGGCACTTCCGGCAGCACCGCAACGGTACAGGCGGAGGTATGCACCCGGCCCTGGGATTCGGTCTCCGGCACCCGCTGCACCCGGTGACCACCGGATTCAAACTTGAGGCGACCATAGACACGCTCGCCATCGATCTTGGCGATCACCTCCTTGTAGCCACCATATTCACCGTCGTTGCAGCTGACGATGGAGACGCGCCAGCCCTGACGCTCGGCAAAGCGTGAATACATGCGGAACAGGTCACCGGCAAAGATGGCCGCTTCATCGCCACCGGCACCGGCGCGGATCTCCAGATAGCAGTTGTTGTCATCCTTGGGATCCTTGGGCAGCAACATCAGTTGCAGCTCCTGCTCCAGCGCCTCCAGATTGGCCTTGGCCAGCGGCAGCTCCTCCTGCGCCATCTCGCGCAGGTCGGCGTCATCATCGATCAGCATCATCTGGGTGGTCTCCAGATCATCCTGAGCCTGACGGTAACGCTGGAAAGCGTGAACGATATCTTCCAGCTGGGCATACTCACGAGTCAGGGCGCGGTAGCGCTCCTGATCCGAGACCACATCGGGCTCGCCGAGCATGGCCTGAACTTCTTCGTGGCGCTCGATGAGGCCTTCCAGCTTTCTGATCAGTGACGGGTTCATAACTCTTGCAATCTCAATGGAAGATCAGGCGACCGGCTGGTCGCCCGAAAACTATGACTCTTGTGACAATCCCAGTGCCTGCCGCAGACGGGACAGCGCACTCTCGTCGCCCTGGGAGGCCGCCTGGCGCAGAGCCTGGGTCGGCGCGTGGATCAACTTGTTGGTCAGACGATGGGCCATCGCCTTGAGCGCCTGTTCGGCACTCTCGCCCTGGGCCAGCGCCAGCAGGGCACGCTGCAACTCTTCGTCAGCCACCTGCTGGGACTGCTGGCGGTAGTCGCGAATGAGGTCGACCGAGCTCTGGCCGCGATACCAGCCCATGAACTCGTCGCGCTCTTCCTGCACGATCACTTCCGCCTGTGCAGCGGCCCGTTTACGAGTTTCGAGGTTCTGCTCGATGATCCCCTGCAGGTCATCCACCGTGTAGAGATAGGCGTCGGAGAGCTCATCGACTTCCGCCTCGATATCGCGTGGTACGGCGATATCCACCAGAAACATCGGCTTGGAGCGACGAGCCTTGAGGGCACGCTCCACCATCCCCTTGCCGATGATGGGCAGCGGGCTCGCGGTAGAGCTGATGACGATATCCGCCTCGTGCAGATAGTCGGGGATCTCTTCGAGCGTCATCACCTGGGCGCCAAATTCAGCTGCCAGCAGTTGAGCCCGTTGCAGGGTCCGGTTGGCCACCATCATCCGGGTGACGTTCTGCTCGCGCAGATGGCGGGCCACCAGTTCGATGGTTTCACCGGCACCGACCAGCAGCACCTTGGTCTGGGAAAGGTCGGCAAAGATGCGGCGGCCAAGGCTGACGGCAGCAAAAGCCACCGACACGGCGCTGGCGCCAATCTCGGTATCGGTACGTACCCGTTTGGCAACCGAGAAGGATTTCTGGAACAGCCGCTCCAGCGCCCCCTTCACCGACTCCGCCTGCTGGGCATGGGCATAGGATTGTTTGATCTGGCCGAGGATCTGCGGCTCTCCCAACACCAGCGAGTCAAGCCCGCACGCTACCCGCATCAGGTGGCGCACCGCCTCTTCGTCGTGGTGCTGGTAGATGGCACTGACCAGCTCGGCCGCATCCAGCCCGTGGAACTGCTGCAGCCAGCGCAGCACCTCACCCTGCTGTTCAGCAGCCAGATTGCAGTAAAGCTCGGTCCGGTTGCAGGTGGAGACGATCACCGCCTCGTTGATGCCGGGTTGGTTCACCAGCTCACGCAAGGCGCGATCGATGCAGTCCGGGCCAAACGCGACCCGCTCCCGCAAGGCGACACTGGCGGTGTTGTGGTTAATTCCGAGGGCAAGCAAACTCATGAGTGGGCGACGATCATTTCATACGCTGGGTGCAAAGGCTGCCAATTGTACGAGAAAGGGTAAGGCTTTAAAAGCAATACGGCCGCCCCGTATACTGTGGCAAATTCCTCTCTCTGGAGCCTTGCCTTGCTGTTGCGTATTTTTACCCTCACTTGCCTGTTGTTACTGGCCGGTTGTGCCACCATCCAGCCCCAGCGTGACCAGGTGAACTGGAGTCAGGAGCGAGCCCGTCTCGAGCAACTGACCCACTGGCAGATGTCGGGCAAAATGGCCATCATCACCCCCCAGCAAAAGGGCAGTGCCCGCCTCAACTGGCAGCAGGATGGTGAGGATTACCGCCTCAACCTCACCAGCCTGATCGGTACCAGCATTCTCGAGCTCTCCCGCAGCAAGGGCGAGATCACCCTGCTCGACAGCGATGGCAATCGCCACCAGAGCCAGGATGCCGAAGCGCTCATCTATCAGCTCACCGGCTGGAATATTCCGGTTGCCGGACTGCCGGAGTGGATCAAGGGGCTGCCGGGACAGGCCGAGTTCGAGCTCAACCCTGACAGCAGTCTGGCCAGCGTACGGGATGGCCAGTGGCAGATCGTCTATGGCGATTACCGGGATCAGGATGGCTACCGCCTGCCGCACCAGCTGACCATGACCGGCCAAAACAGCCGCCTTAAGCTTCAGATCAACCAATGGACACTCGCACGCTAATGGCTTCCACACGCTGGCCTGCACCGGCCAAACTGAATCTCTTTTTGCACGTCAATGGCCGTCGTCCCGATGGCTATCACGAGCTGCAGACCCTGTTTATCTTCCTCAACCACTGCGACTGGCTCGAGTTTGAGGTGATTCCTGATAGCGACACACTCACCCTGAGCCCGGCCATTCCCGGCGTGCCGGATGAGCAAAACCTCATCATCCGCGCAGCCCGCCTGCTGCAGGCAAAGCTGCCAAGCCCGCAGGGAGCCCATATCCGGCTGGAGAAGGTGCTGCCCATGGGGGGCGGCATTGGCGGCGGCTCATCCGATGCAGCTACGACCCTAGTCGCCCTCAATCATCTCTGGCAAGCGGGTTTAAGCGAAGATGAACTGGCGGAGCTGGGCGTCCAGCTGGGGGCCGATGTGCCGGTGTTTGTCCGCGGCAAAGCGGCCTTTGCCGAAGGGGTCGGCGAGCGGCTGCAACCGGTCGAACTGCCTGATGCCTGGTATCTGGTGCTCAAACCCGATTGCCATGTCGCAACCGCCGCGGTGTTTCAAGATCCGGACCTACCCAGAGCCACTCCGAAGATGGCCTTGCACAATCTGCTGGACGGTGAGTGGAAAAACGATTGCGAATCACTGGTGAAAAAGCGCCACCCCGAGGTTGCCAATGCGCTCGGCTGGTTGCTAGAATACGCGCCGTCAAGAATGACGGGCACAGGAGCCTGCGTCTTTGCTCAATTTAAAGACGAAGTGGCTGCTCGGGAAGTGTTGGCTTGTGTGCCGAAGGGGCTGGATGGGTTTGTCGCCAAGGGCGAGAACATATCACCTCTCTTCTCCACATTGCAACAGTTCAAATGATTGGGGTATCGCCAAGCGGTAAGGCAGCGGGTTTTGATCTCGCCATTCCTAGGTTCGAATCCTAGTACCCCAGCCAATTTTCGAGCATCGGCAATTAGCTGTGATAAACGGTGACAGATCTTTGATTTGATCATCGCGCCCAGATTAAACCCCTGGGACGCCAGCCAATTCAGTCCAGTCAAAAGCTTGTGATGATATTCGTGGCCGGTTTTGCACTGGGCCACGGTTCAGGGTTACCGGTATCATCACAATTATTGGGCAGCGGGCGCCTTGTACGTTATCTTGATAAATCGTTTGCCCCAAAACGATAGGGTCTGATTTCAGACTCCCCCCACATACTGGATGCAACCCCGAGGTTTCAAACCGTGCCTGACATGAAGCTGTTTGCTGGTAACGCAACGCCGGAACTAGCCCAGAAGATCGCAGATCGCCTGTTTATCAAACTCGGCAATGCTGCCGTAGGTCGCTTTAGCGACGGCGAGATCAGCGTACAGATCAACGAGAATGTACGTGGTGGCGATATCTTCATCATTCAATCCACCTGTGCCCCGACCAACGACAATTTGATGGAATTGATCGTCATGGTGGATGCACTGCGTCGTGCTTCAGCTGGCCGTATCACTGCCGTAATCCCCTATTTTGGTTATGCCCGTCAGGACCGTCGCGTCCGTTCCGCCCGTGTGCCCATCACCGCCAAGGTTGTCGCAGACTTCCTCTCCAGCGTGGGTGTGGATCGCGTGCTGACTGTTGACCTGCATGCCGAGCAAATTCAAGGTTTCTTCGACGTTCCGGTCGACAACGTCTTCGGTAGCCCGGTGCTGCTGGAAGATATGAAAGCCAAGAACCTCGAGTCTCCTGTCGTCGTCTCTCCGGACATCGGCGGCGTAGTGCGTGCCCGTGCTATCGCCAAGCTGCTGGATGACACCGACATCGCCATCATCGACAAGCGCCGTCCCCGCCCGAACGTCTCCCAGGTCATGCACCTGATCGGTGACGTTGCTGGCCGCGACTGCGTCATCGTTGATGACATGATCGACACCGGCGGCACCCTGTGCAAAGCTGCAGAAGCCCTGAAAGAGCGCGGCGCCAAGCGAGTATTCGCTTATGCCACTCACCCGGTCTTCTCCGGTACTGCCGTCGAGAACATCAAAAACTCGGTGATCGACGAACTGATCATCACCGACTCCATCCCGCTCACCGCGGAGATGAAAGCGATTGGCAAAGTCAAACAGCTGACCCTGTCAACTGTACTGGCCGAAGCCATTCGTCGCATCAGCAACGAAGAGTCCATCTCTGCCATGTTTGAGCATTGATAGATTCAGCAATAACGAAAACCGCCATCAGGCGGTTTTCGTCTTTCTGGACCATCTCTTTCCAACTTTCTGCTATCTGGTACGACCCTGCCCCCGGCAGGCTTAAGGATTTACCCATGAATTTGCGTCCCCTCCTGCTCGCGACCCTGACTTTTGCCCTGTTCGCCTGTCAGCCAGTCAAAGAGAACCAGCCCTTCGTGCTGACCCTGGCTCACATGAACGATACCCACTCCCAGTTTGATCCGGTCAATGCCGACATCAAGGGCCATATCTTTGCCTCGCAGGGGGAGACGGACACCCTTTACACCCGTTTTGGCGGCTACCCGCGCCTGCTTACCATGGCCAAGGCCTATCAGGCCGATGCGCTGGCCAAGAACCAACCCATGTTGCTGCTGCACGGCGGCGACGCCTGGCAAGGGAGCGGCTACTTCAAACTTAACGAGGGGATGGCCAATGCCGAGCTGCTGAGCCAGTTCGGCCTCGATGCCATGGCCCTTGGCAACCACGAGTTCGATCTGGATAACCAGAAGCTGGCCCGCTTCATTGAAGGGGTCAACTTCCCGGTGCTGGCCGCCAACCTCGACACCAAGGCCGATCCGGCGCTCAGCAAGGCCACCAACCTCAAGCCCTTCGTGATCTATGCCTTCGACGGCAACCAGAAGAGCCCGGTCACCGATTTCAACAATCTGCCGCAAGGCAAACAGCTGGTCGCTGTCATCGGTCTGGTGCTGGAGGACATGGGGAATATCGCTCCTAACGTCGGCAAGCTGCGCTTTGGCAAGGAGGTCGAATCGGCCCAGGCCACGGTCGACATGCTGCAAGCCAAAGGGATCCACCAGATCGTCGCGCTGACCCATATCGGTAACGAGCGGGATCTGGAGCTGGCGGCCAAGGTAAATGGCATCGATGCCATCGTCGGTGGCCACTCCCACAGCCTGCTCGGCGATTTTCGCAATATCGGCTGGGGCAAGACCGGCGACTACGCCAAGCTGGTGACCAATCCGGATGGCATCGGCAAGACCTGCGTGGTGCAGGCGGGCTCCTATGCCCAGGCCATCGGTCTGGCGCAGGTGACCTTTGACAGCCACGGTCAGGTGACCGACTGCCAGGGCCACAACAGCCTGCTGGCCAGCCGCGACTTCTTCGCCGATGCGACGCGCAAGCAGCCCCTCGACGATAATCGCAGCAAAGAGGCAAGTCAGTTTGTCGACAATCAGCCCAATCTGGTGACTGTGGATGAAGATCCTCGCCTGCGCGGTATCATCGACAGCCACTACAAACCGGCGCTGGAGAAAGCCTACGGCCCGGTGATCGGCACCATCCCCACCCAGCTGCAAAATGCCCGTCGTCCCGGTGACAACGGCAGCGACAACCACGGCTCCGATGTAGCGCCGCTGGTTGCCGAAGGGGAGTTCTACTGGGCCAATACCCCGGAAGTACAAGCCCTGACTGGCGGACCGGTCGACTTCGCCCTTCTGGCGGTGGGTGGCGTGCGCGCCGAACTGCCCGCAGGCGAGTGGCGCGAGGGGGATAGTGCCCTCACCCTGCTGCCGTTCAAGAACCAGCTCTCGGTGCTGACCCTGACCGGTGCCGAGGTACGAGCCCTCTTGACCGAGACCATCACCGCCACCCTGCCCGCCAGCGCCCATGCCGGCAAGTTCCCCTACGGTGGCAACCTGCGTTACACCTTCCAGGAGACCGACGCTGGCAAAGCGGGCACCCTGACCCAGTTGCAGCGCAAGACCGCAAGCGGCGAGTGGCAGGATCTGGTGGATAGCCAGCGCTATCGGGTAGTGATGAATGCCTACAGTGCCAACGGCAACGATGGCTGGCAGGCACTGGCCAACGCTCAGCGCCACCAGAGCGAACGGGTCGATATCGCCAACGTCAATGGCAAGCTGACCGCTTTCCCTGTACTGAAAGTGGAGCAAAGCGGCGAGCTGCTCAAGGCCGTCTATGCCCCGGGCAAGCTCCTCGACTGCAAGGCTACCGGCGTGGATTGCGGTACCGACGCAGACTCTTTTATGGTCTACGTACGCGATGCCCGCCCCAACCTGACCGCACTGGATGAAGAGACCGTCACCTTGCTGCGCGCCAAATAACGGCAGTGGTCAACTAAACATCGCCAATTGATGAGCTGAAACGGGCCTCTTGCAAGAGGTCCGTTTGCCACTGTTAGCCACCCATTAGCCGCAATAGTGGTGCAAATCCCGCCATAACATGCGCATTGGTTGAGTGATCGCCACTCGGCGGCTAGAATATTGCGTCCTATTGCCCTGGGTAGTGTGCCCACGGCAGCTGCGAGTGAAGACATCAAGCGTGACAAGCGAAATCAAACTGATCGTCGGACTGGGCAACCCCGGCCCGGAATATGCCAAGACCCGCCACAACGCGGGCGCCTGGTATGTGGAGCAACTGGCCCGCTGGCACAATGTCAGCCTGCGTGAAGAACCCAAATTCTTCGGCCATACTGCCCGCATTCTGGTCGAGGGACAGGATGTGCGGCTGCTCATCCCGAACACCTATATGAACCTCTCTGGCAAGGCGGTGGCCGCACTGGCGCGTTTTTATCAGATTGAGCCGGAAGCGATGCTGGTCGCCCATGACGAACTTGACCTGCCGCCGGGCATCGCCAAGTTCAAGCAGGGTGGGGGTCATGGCGGCCATAACGGCCTCAAGGACATCATCGCCAAGATGGGCAACAACAATAACTTCTTCCGGCTGCGACTCGGGATCGGCCATCCCGGCAGCAAAGAGCAGGTGGCAGGCTTCGTCCTGACCAAGGCCCCCAGCAGTGAACAGAGCCTGATCGACGCCGCACTGGATGAATCCCTGCGCGCCACCGATATCCTGTTCAAACAAGATATGACCAAGGCCATGAATCGGCTGCACAGCTTCAAGGCTGAAAAGGTATAGGTCGGTTTGACCCTGTACGGGCATTGTGCCGGTGCATGAACAACGACCAGAACAAGTATGACATGGGCCGCCTGCGGGCGACCCTCAACAGCATCCATCAAGTAAGGTAACAATCCATGGGTTTTAAATGCGGTATCGTGGGCCTGCCCAATGTAGGCAAATCCACCCTGTTCAACGCGCTGACCAAGGCCGGTATCGAAGCCGCCAACTTCCCGTTCTGCACCATCGAGCCGAACACCGGTGTGGTCCCGATGCCGGATCCCCGCCTCGATCAGCTGGCTGCCATCATCAATCCGCAGCGCGTTGTGCCGACCACCATGGAATTTGTCGACATCGCAGGCCTGGTTGCCGGCGCCTCCAAGGGTGAAGGTCTGGGCAACCAGTTCCTGGCCAACATCCGTGAAACCGAAGCGATCGGCCACGTGGTGCGCTGCTTCGATGACGAGAACATCATTCACGTTGCTGGCAAGGTCTCCCCTGCTGACGATATCGAAGTGATCAACACCGAGCTGGCCCTGTCGGATCTGGACGCCTGCGAGCGCGCCATTCACCGCCAGTCCAAGCGCGCCAAAGGCGGCGACAAGGATGCCAAGCTGGAAGTGGAAGTGCTGGAGAAGATCCGCGTCGCGCTGGAAAACGGTCAGATGATCCGTGGTCTGAAGCTGGACAAGGAAGAGCTGGCCGCCGTGAGCCACCTCAACTTCCTGACCCTGAAACCCACCATGTATATCGCCAACGTGGCGGAAGACGGTTTCGAGAACAACCCCTACCTCGACAAGGTGCGTGAAATCGCCGCTGCCGAAAATGCCGTCGTGGTCGTGGTCTGCTGCGCCATCGAAGCGGACATCGCCGAGCTGGACGACGAAGATCGTGCCGAATTCATGGCTGACCTTGGCATCGAAGAGCCGGGTCTGAACCGCGTTATCCGCTCCGGCTACCAGCTGCTCAACCTGCAGACCTACTTCACCGCCGGTGTGAAAGAGGTTCGCGCCTGGACTATCCCGGTCGGAGCCACTGCCCCGCAAGCGGCGGGCAAGATCCACACCGACTTTGAAAAAGGCTTTATTCGCGCCCAAACCATCGCCTTTGAAGACTTTATCAACTACAAGGGTGAACAAGGCGCCAAGGAAGCAGGCAAGATGCGCGCCGAAGGAAAAGACTACATCGTCAAAGATGGCGATATCATGAACTTCCTGTTCAACGTCTAATCCCATGACAGGCCAGCATTTGCTGGCCTGTTTTTTATCTGTCTTGGCCCGGACAATAATGGCCATGTCTTAAAAAAAACCAGATTGTTGGGCTTTTGCGCAATAGAGGCCAATAACTGGTCAAACGCACTCAAATTGCGTTTTTCTGGCAAAAAAAGGGTTGACGCCCCAGAGCCAGATACGCATAATTCGGCCCGCACGGTGACGAGGCAACGACTCATCGGAAGCAAGGTTGGCTATGTAGCTCAGTTGGTTAGAGCATCGCACTCATAATGCGGGGGTCACAGGTTCGAATCCCGTCATAGCCACCATCTCTAGTTGGGGTATCGCCAAGCGGTAAGGCAGCGGGTTTTGATCTCGCCATCCCTAGGTTCGAATCCTAGTACCCCAGCCATTTTTAAAAGTTCTTTGCCAGTCTAATGACTGTTGAGGAGCGCTGTTGGGGTATCGCCAAGCGGTAAGGCAGCGGGTTTTGATCTCGCCATCCCTAGGTTCGAATCCTAGTACCCCAGCCATTTTTACTTGTATTTGACTCACGTTGAACACAAGACGGCTATGTAGCTCAGTTGGTTAGAGCATCGCACTCATAATGCGGGGGTCACAGGTTCGAATCCCGTCATAGCCACCATTATTTCTGTTGGGGTATCGCCAAGCGGTAAGGCAGCGGGTTTTGATCTCGCCATCCCTAGGTTCGAATCCTAGTACCCCAGCCATTTTTGAAAGGTGTTTGATAGTTTCTGTCAGGCATCACTGTTGGGGTATCGCCAAGCGGTAAGGCAGCGGGTTTTGATCTCGCCATCCCTAGGTTCGAATCCTAGTACCCCAGCCATTTTTACTTGTATTTGACTCACGTTAAACACAAGACGGCTATGTAGCTCAGTTGGTTAGAGCATCGCACTCATAATGCGGGGGTCACAGGTTCGAATCCCGTCATAGCCACCATTAATATTGCGGAAGTGGCGAAATTGGTAGACGCACCAGATTTAGGTTCTGGCGCCCTAGGCGTGAGAGTTCGAGTCTCTCCTTCCGCACCATTAATAGCAGTAACAAACAGACCAGCTCAGGCTGGTTTTTTTGTATCTGCGATTTGTGTCTCTCCGGTTTTTCTTTCGCACTTGTCTCACCATGCCTCCGCTTTAACCTCCCTTTTCACTGCTCCCACGCTCGTCTCGCGACCACTTAAAAGCGACCCGCAGGCCGCTTGAATAAACAAACGTAACCGCTCAATCAGAACGGGAAGAACCAGGGAATGGCCACCACGCTTACCACCATCACCAACAGGGTGAACGGCACACCGATGCGGATAAAATCGGCAAACTTGTAGTTGCCCGGCCCCAGTACCAGCGTATTCACCGGTGACGAGACTGGCGTCATAAAGGCAGCCGAGGCAGCGATGGCGATGGTCATGGCAAATGGATAGGGCGAGACCCCCATCTGCTGCGCCGTGCCCAAGGCAATCGGCGCCATCAATACCGCCGTTGCCGTGTTGGAGATAAAGAGCCCGATCACGGCGCAAAGGGCAAACAGGCTGGCCAGCATCACTCGCGGCCCCATCTCCCCCACTGCACTCATCAACCCGCCCACGATGAGATCCACCCCGCCGGTTTTTTGCAGCGCCAGTGCGAAGGGGAGCATGCCGACAATCAGGATCAGGGTCGGCCAGTGGATCGACTTGTAGGCGCTCTCCATGTCGATACAGCGAAACTTGCCCATCAGCAGACAGGCGATCAGCGCGGCAATGACGTTGGGCACCGGGTCGGTCACCATCAGCAGGATCATCACCCCGAGACAAATGAGCGCGTGAATGGCCTGGCTGCGGGCTGGTGCCATCTCGTCTACCTCGGCCGGTAGCCCCATCAACAGGAAATCGCGGCTGTGGGTTTGCAGCAAGCGGATATGGCTCCAGTTGCCCACTACCAGCAGGGTATCCCCCATCTGCAGCGGCTCATCCACCAGCTTGCCACCCATCGTCTCGCCATCGCGGCGCAGCCCCACCACGCTCAAACCATAGCTGGAGCGAAAGGTCACCTCGCGCACGGTTTTGCCAAGCAGGCTCGACTCAGGGATGAGCGACACCTCGGCCATCCCAACCTCCCGCGCCTGATCGGAGAAATACTCGCCGCGCAGGATCATCGGCTCAAGGCGCGCCTCGCTGCAAAACTCGCGAATGTCGATCTCGGGATCGGACATATCGATAAGCAGCACATCCCTGGCCTGAAATTCACTGATCCCCGAGACCGGCACCATCACCCGGCGAAACTTGCGCCAGCGCTCCACCCCGATGACGTGAGCACCATAACGGGCGCGCAGTTGCAGCTCATCCAGGGTATGGCCAATCAGCGGCGAATCGGGGCGCAGCGCCAGACGTCGAGCCCGGCCGGTGAGACGATAATCGCGGATAAGGTCGCGAAAAGTACGCCGCCCCGCCCCCTTGCT
>NZ_JBHFMW010000029.1:0-615 GCF_041929505.1 Aeromonas sp. MdU4
CCCAATTAAACAGCGACGTGCACATCACGACGTTGGCTGCGAGGATGACACCTCATTGAAGCGGCAGACAATTTAGCAAAAAGCTAACCAGACAGCGGAGCGGTAGTTCAGTCGGTTAGAATACCGGCCTGTCACGCCGGGGGTCGCGGGTTCGAGTCCCGTCCGCTCCGCCACTAATTTGAAAGGCCTTCCTGAATGGGAAGGCCTTTTTGCTATGGGCGATTTGCCCATTAGCCCACAGAGTTGCACACCAGAACAAACCCCAAAGCCCGGTCATAGAACCGGGCTTTGGGGTTTTCAGCCTATTGGAGACCCCAATAGTGGCTTTTGCCAGGGGGAAGGGCGCTGGCAGGCATGTTATTCCCTTCTTATGGTGTGCAATCACCGTTATTTTTGCGTCATTCACAACCATTTGAGCTGGATTACTCGTAGTCACCCGCCGCCTTCACTCAGATTTAATCCCGCAGGGAAGCTCCATATTGACCACTCCATCTTCCATCTGGACGTCGATCTTGAAGCCGAGCCGCTTGGCGAGGTTGACCATGCTGTGATTGCTGGGCATCCCCATGCTGGGGAGAACAGTTGTTCTGGATGTGAAAAGGCCTTCCATATGGA